>JAGQHH010000345.1 GCA_020431945.1 Cyanobacteria bacterium HKST-UBA02
GTACTCGCCATTGGGATCGAGCACGATGAAGCGAGCATTTGGGTCAGCGCCGCTTCTCGCCTTTTTTGCTTCATCCATCGACCAGCGGATCAGTCCCGCTACTGAGCAGGATTTACCGCTGCCTGTGTTACCCAGCACTGCCAAGTGGCGGCCGAAAAGGCGATCAGGGTCAATCCGCACTTCCGCGTTGGCAGCCAGCGGGCTAATGCCGATCTTGACGCGGCGGTTTTCCCCAGACTCGACGATAGAGCGAAGCTGGCTTTGTGTGGGCAGCAGTACTGGATCTCCGACCGTGGGATACGCCTCCACCCCGCGCCGAAATTCATAACTATCCTTGTCCTCCTCCCGACCTTCGTAGATCAGGCATCCCAGGGGATTGAGGCTCATCTTGCGTAGTGGATACGGAAGATCCACCAAGCCAAAGTCCTGCATGCCTTTGCGTTTCGGGTACTGCGATTGTTCGACGGTAATCCACTCTACCTGTGCCACGAGATACCCCTGGTCGCTGGGCACCAGCACATAGCCATTGATGCGCGGAAACGGGCGAGGTGTTCCGGTGTTCAAGGCGACGGTATCCGGAGCTTCGACATCGAGCAGCACCTTGATCTCGTCCGGAGAAACGAAATCAATCGTGCCGATGCGCAAGGAGTCGGCATACGCAATCGGCGAAAGGCTCATGTTGTAGCCCCCGTGTCCGCTTGGCCGTCGCTTTTGGTGCCGCCATGAGGTGAGAATTCCGCACCATAGCGTTGCTTGAGCAGCTCGCTCATACGGAACGTGGCTTTGTCGATGGCGGCCTTGGGGAGGAAATATTCGGTCAGCGTTGCGAGATCAGCTAGTTGCGGCCCTACCAGCAGACTGACCTGCGATTTCCGCTCCTCCGCGAGCGGTAGGATTCGTCCAAGATTGTCATCCCTGGAAATCACTACTAGATGCGTGGATGGAATTGTGAGCATGTCGCGGATCACGCGATTAATATGCTCGTCGCCGAAACTGTAGCCATAGGTTACGAGGGTACTGTTTGGGCGACATACCGCAGCCGCCAAGTCTCGGAACAACTCAACATAAGGATATTCTGCTGTTTCTCTATCCTTAGCGGCGTTGGGATAGATCATCAGCCGATGTGAAGTAACCTCACCTAAGCCTGGAGCATCCAGAAACGGCTCTACATCTTTGGCTCCAAATGGCAGCCCGATTCGACGAATATCGCTTTCTGTTTGCACCCAATCGATCGAACCATGCAGCTTGCTAAAGCGAGCGACACCTTCCAGGTAACGAGGTTCGCCACGAATTCCCGGAGGGTTATAGTGCATGTCCAGGTCAAGGCGAGATGAGCGGAAGATTGGCATCAGGTTGCCAACGAAACGATCCAGAAGATGCAGCCCGGCGAGCTCTGCTCCCATTTCGAGCAGTCGGTCATAGTTGGTGGTGAAGATATTCAACCGATCACGTGTACCTGTGCGACTAGAAAAACTCATCAAAAAGGTAATCAAGGCATTGATTGCCAGGACACGCTTATTCTCATTTGCTGAGGTGATATTGCCTTCACTCTGAAGGATGCTTTTCGCAAGGACTTTCAGTGCATTCGACACGTCATTGCGTAGGGCATTGGCCTTGTCTGTTTGCTGAACGATCTCCATGCCACGCAAGAGTTCGTTGGCAATCCGAAATTGATCTTCGATATTGCTTTTATCGCGACCGGCAGCCTTCGCTGATACTTCAGCGGCAGCAATGATTTTGTCTTTGTAATCGCCGTCAGTAACGTTCCCCGACATGCCGGCTGCCAACTCGCCGGTGGCCATCTCATGAACAGCGTGTGTTAAGCCAGAGCCAGCCAGCAGGGACAGGTGCTCAGATTGGAACAATGCCGTCAGCCACGGTTCGACGTGTTTCCGAATATCCTTGAGTTTGATTTCTTGGCCATCGCTCAGCCATGAAACGTCAGCAACCTCACACAACTCGAAGGTGCCATCGTCTTTTGCCCGAAAGCATATGGGGTGATGGTCATCTCTGACTTTCAGGAGATTCACAGGAGCGCCCTGCGTAGGTTCCATTGATTGATCCTGATCTGGCATATCATCCCCAACCCAGTTAGGCCAAAAAACCATTCAACGCCTTGAAGACGTTCTCAAAGCGATCCAAGGTTCCAGTCACTTCATCGTCCTCCCCATCCAGAATCTGAGGGTTTCTCAACAGATACTCAGCGGGAACATAATGGCCGAAGTCTGGAGCATCAGCCGGTAGCGTCCGACATAGCGCCTCTACCTGTTTAACGATACGGCTGGAGTTCTTATCAGCAGCATTGGCTTTCTCGACTGTAACTTCGCCTTCTTTCAGCCCCAACGCTTGATTGACCAGTGCGCAATAGAAAGCGCTATCGAATAAATCCTCGACATCACTTTCAGACTTTCCTGTGAAATCAGATGCCGTGAGCACTCTTTCGGATTTCAAAATCTGACTTTGGCGCAACCTCTCTACTTTGGCCTTATCGCCTTTGCCGTAGTCACACAAAACAGCAATATTTAGGTTGTTGCCCGTAAACAAAGAGGAGAAAGACCAAACTTTGTCCAATCCACCAGTAGGACATATCGTCCAACGATCGTCCAAACCAGTTCTTCCTCTGGCCTGCAAAGCTCTCGATACAACCTGCAAGTAAACAACATCGGACGGCCCCTCTACCAACAAGCAGTTCTCGCCGACAAAGAGGGACTGGGTAATTTCATAGCCAAGGTGAGCCTGCAATGGGAAAAGCGTGTCCTTGTCAACCGAGAGGACGTCAGCCGAAACCTTCGTACCTTTAACTACCGGGCGACGTGGGTCATGATAGTCGACAACGTCTTCAACAACGCGCACATCTGCGAGGCGTTGAGCAGGCACCATAAACGGAGAGTGGGTCGTGTAAATTACTTGGTGTTCGGGAAGAATACGTTCCTCAATATATCGGAGGAGGTCTGATTGGGCTTTCCCGTGAAGAGTCAGGCCAGGCTCATCCAGAAGAATAATGGATTTTCCAGCAGACTTTTTGAGCTGCTTGAACTGCGCCAGAAAGGAGAAAAACCAGACAAAACCGGCACTTCTTTCGGATAGAGGAACAGTAACTCTGTGGTGTTTGTTCTCGATCCTTATTTTTGCAATCTTACCGCTGTTCAGCGGAGGCGGGTCATCTGGCCTGCCCTCATTGATCTCAATTTTGATAGCCAAGGCGTCATTCTGACTCCAGAACTCAAAAATCTCGTCTGTGATGTCGTTAGACGCCCCTTCGCATTGAGCAACTAGCTCTTCATGCTTTGTGGCATCACGCAACTCTTCGATGGTGGTTCCTGCGTACTCCAAGAAGTCAAGGAAAATCCTATCTCCGGAGCTAACCTTTCCATTCTGTTTGTCTGAAGCCAATTGGTTTAAGGAGATTTCACCGGACATCCTCTCGAAGTGGGAGGTGTAAAAGAACTTAGGTTTTATTTCGCTAAGCAAATCAATGGCTGCATGCACCGCCGAGCCGTCACGAAACTTGTCGATCGCCTGCATGAGTGCAGTTTGCGACTCGGATCTCTCTGTGAGACC
>JAGQHH010000346.1 GCA_020431945.1 Cyanobacteria bacterium HKST-UBA02
TTGATTGCCGCATCGGTCTGAATGAGATCGACATTGGGTCCGATGTCGTTGAGAGAACGCCCCAGGGCACTGACGATACCGAAAGTGACGGTATGATCGAGACCCAGCGGATTGCCGATGGCGATGGCCCAGTCACCGGGTCTCACCCTGTCGCTCTTGCCGAATTTGGCCACCGGCAGATTGCTGGCTTTGATCTTGACCAGAGCCAGATCCGTGAAGGAGTCCCGGCCCACCACTTCGCCTTTGAGCTTGCGCCCATCAGGAAGGGTCACTTGAATATCCTCGGCGTCTTTGATGACATGGTTATTCGTCAGGATATAGCCATCCGCCCGGATGATCACTCCGGAGCCGGCTCCGGTGAAAGAGCGGAACTGCTTCTTGCCCCGGGGCATCATCTTGAATGGCGACATCTCGTCGCCGAAGAAAAACTCGAAGTGTTTGAAGGGCAGGGCATAATCTGCGTCAGGAATGGTCGCCTGGGACTTGACGTCGATATTCACCACGCTTTTGAGAGCCTCGTCGGCGATGTCCGAAATGACATTCTTGGTCAGGAAACCCGAGGGCACACCCTTGCCCTGAATATTTCCGGTCACCGCCGGCTTCTCATCGAGGCTGCTGGCGATACTTCTCGAGCCGTACCACTGATTGGCCAACCAGCCGAACATTGCCATGGCAAGGAAGGCCGACGTCAAAAGCAGTAATTGAAAAGGGTTCAGCCTGTACTTGTTCATTTCTTACCTCCACTTCCACGGTGTAAAGGGAGGCGGCACCGGCTGAGCACCGCCCCCGTCCCTCTTGCTCAGCCCTTGCGGACCGTTATCTTCTTAGCCTGACGGACGCTCTCCCGGGCCTTGGGCATTTTTATAGTGAGGACGCCATTCTTGAAGCAGGCATCGACCTTGTCGTCTTCGACTTCACAGGGAAGCGGAATCGTCCGGCTGAAGCTGCCATAGTGACGCTCCATCCTGTACCAGCCTTTCTCGTCGGTCTTCGACTCCTGTTTCTTCTCCCCGGAGATTGTGAGAACGTTATCGGCAAGGGAGACCAGCACATCCTCTTCCGAGATGCCCGGAAGCTCCAGGGAAACAAGCAGCTCTTTCTCGCTCTCCGAGACGTCTGCGCGGGGCATGAGGGGATCGAAGGAGCCCCGGGAAAGAGACGGGGACAGCCCGAAGGTCCCGAAGATTTCATCGTCTCCCGAGAAGAAGTTCTCGAACAGTTTATTCATCTCGCTCTGCAAGGAAAGCATCGGGTGACTGTAATCCTGATTGCTCTTTCTTGCAGGCACGCTTTTCCTGGACCAGGGTACGAGATTGTTGAATGCCATAGAAAAAACACCTCCTGAAATAATCGGGGGATTGCACCAGTTATGGTATCTACTGATTGTTATCTTTACTCGGAGCGCACCGAGATCTTTCTCGGTCTGGCGTTCTCGTGCTTGGGCAGAGTCAGCCGCAGCACTCCGTCTTTCATGACAGCGTCGGCTCGCTCCAGATCGACTTCCTCGGAGAGCCTGAACATTCTCCGGTAGTTGCCGCCAGGAGCTTCGCTGCGGACCAACCTGTAGCCCTCGAGCACCTCTCGGTGACTCTCTCCCTGAATGGTCAGTATGCCTTTTTCGAGGGTGATGTCCACCGATGACTCATCGACTCCGGGCATCTCCGCAATAACGACGAATGCATTTTCACTCTGATAAATATCCACTGGCGGCGTGAAGATCGGAAGGCTTGCGGAAGCTCTTTCCGTCTCAGGATTTGCCACAGTGGTCGTTGCTGTAGTCATAGTCCACCTCCGGAACATTACCGATACTCAAAATATAAAAAATCACCCCGGGGGTGGTGGCGGATCTTCACGGAATTTTTATTCTCTCGATTAACCGTGAAAATGAAGGCTTTGCTAAAAAGCGGGACAGCACCGGAAGGGCTGATGTATCTATTTTTGCGATCGAGCACAAAATTCATTTCTATAAAGGTCTTTGAATCGGAGGACTGAAGGAATGTACGGAATTGAAACGGCCGACCTGTTCGAGTCCAGAGACTTCGCAGCGTCTGCGGTGATACCCATGACGGATTACGAGGCAGTGGGGGCTTATCTGAGGAGTATAAGAAGGTATCCTCGCCTCACAGCTTCCGAGGAAGTCGAGCTTGCCCACCAGATCCGCTCAGAAGACACCAGAGAATCTTCCCGAGCCAGGGAGCGTTTCGTCCTCGCCAACCTCAGACTGGTTGTCGGCATAGCAAAGAGGTACTCAGGAAGAGGACTGAGCCTGGAAGAACTGATTCAGGAAGGAAACGTCGGGCTGTTAAAGGCGGTGGACCGCTTCGAGCCGGACCGGGGCAATCGTTTTTCGACCTACGCGGTCTGGTGGATCCGGCAACAAATAGTAGGCGCCCTCAAATCGAAGAATCGGACAAGAAGCACCAGTATCGACCTCAATACGGAAGAGGGTCCACTGGACATACCGGATCCCTTCGCCCCGGATCCCCAGGATGTGGCTGAGCAGACTCTCAGTCGTCATGTTCTAGCCAGGCTCGTGAGTAATCTTCCACCCAGAGAAAGGGACGTGATTAGCTTGCTTTATGGTATCGGAGGCAAGAAACCTTTAGACCATGAGACTGCAGCAAGGCTCCTTGGAATGAGCAGGCAGCGCTTGAGCCAGATAGAGAAGAGAGCCCTGGTCAAGCTCAGAAAAAGCAAGAGTCAAACAGAGTAGAATCTCTCCTTGGCGGCACGAGAAGAGAAATTGGCCGAGATTATCGAAGGAAAGCGTTATGATGCCGTCGTCATAGGCGGCGGTGCCGCCGGGCTGGTCTCCTCCGGCTATCTAGCCACTCTGGGCCTCGACACCGCCCTGGTGAGCGACGGTCCGCCCGGGGGCGAATGTCTCTGGACCGGTTGCGTGCCCAGTAAAGCCCTGATTCACTATGCCGATATCGCCGCCACCCTCGCTCGTCATACAGGCAAGCCTCCGAAGGGCATCTTCGAAGCGGCCATGGCCCATATGCGAAGGAGCCGGGAGAAGATCTCGCATCATGACAGTGTCGAAACCATGGAGAATGTTTATGGAGTGAAAGTGCTCACCGGGCGGGCGCGTTTTCTCGATCCGCATACTATTGATATAGACGGCAAGAGAATCACAGCTTCTCGATTCATTATAGCCACCGGCGGTTATCAAGCCATCCCCCCGGTGGACGGCTTCGATAGCCTGGGTTGCCTCACCCACGAGTCTATCCTGGGGCTCGAATCCTGCCCCGAGCATCTCCTGATCATCGGGGGCGGTCCGGTGGGTGTCGAGTATGCTCAGACTCTCAGGCGTCTGGGAGCCAGGGTCACCCTGGTGGAAGCGCTCCCCCGGCTGCTTCCCCGAGAAGAGCCCGAAACAAGCGAGCTCATCCATCGACTGCTTGTCTCGGAAGACATAAAGATCTATACCGGCGCCCGGGTGGAAAGCGGCACCATAACTGGTACCACCCGGCGAGTCAGCCTGAGCTCTGGTGGAGAGAGGATCTCAATCGAGTGCGACCAGGTTCTGGTCGCTACCGGTAAAAGAGCCGCAACCGGAGATCTCGGTCTCGAGGCTGCCGGTGTCTCTACGGATGAGAGAGGCTTTGTCGAAGTCGACGGCAGCCAGCGCACCAGCGCTGCGCATATCTGGGCCTGCGGCGATATCACAGGCGCTCTGCAATTCACTCATTATGCCGACCATGCTGCCAGGATCGCCGCCCTCAATCTCGCCCTGCCCATTTTCTCGCCATTTATCAAAGCCGAGAAGTCAATCGTCCCCTGGTGTACTTTTACCGATCCGGAGATAGCCAGTGTCGGTATGCGCGAAGCCGAGGCGAGAGCGGCTCTCGGGGATGAATCCGTCCATACGTTCACTTATGAGCTTGGTGATTTCGATCGAGCCATCGTCGATGAGAGCGAAGAAGGTTTCATCAAGGTCGTTCTCGACCGGCGCTCTCGCATTCTCGGAGCAACCGTGGCAGGCGCCAGAGCCGGGGAGTTGATTCATATTCTGGCCGACGCCATGCACAGGAAGATCGCCTTCACCGGACTCTCCGAGTCCATTTATGTATATCCGACCATGACCGGAGCGATAAGAAATGCCTCGGCTGATTATTTTTTGACCCAACATAAAAATCGATCCCTGGCGTTGAAAGCAGGAAAGATTCTGGTTGCTTTTCTGAAATGATTCACATCCAGATGTCTGTGCTGGTCCGGATGAAAAAGCCGACTATGCCGGTGATCACCGCTATGCAACCGGCCACCAGCATGACCAGCTGGGTTATGTCGTAAAGGAGCTGGTGAGCGCTATCATCACCGGAGACAAAGAAGCTGGCCCCGATGAGAGCGACTCCCACCGCAGCGCTTGCCGCGCACAACCAGGGCTTCAGGCCTGTTTCTTCTTCCAAGGCTTTCCCTCGCTACTTACAAAGTATATATGCCCCAGAGAAGATTTGCTGACATCCCTTGCAAAGGGAAGTCCCTTTGTTTAAAATTCGCAGCTTGAATATTCATATTGAGTCGACGGATTACTAGAGAGCATGAAAAGCCGACGCCTGATTGCTGCCACAGCCCTTCTAGCCCTTAATTGCCCATTTTTCGCCATGCCGGTCCGGGCGGAAAAACTGGAGATATCTCCGGATGCCAGCAGCTCCAAGATCGTTGTCAAGGCGTGCCCAGAGAAGGTCTATGAGTCGATTCTCAAACTTCGCGATAAGACCCCGGACACCATCAAAGAGCTGAGCCGCGGCGCCCACCACAGCCTGCTAGAGGAGACCTTTCCGGATCTGCCGGTGGTCGGCAAAGCCAAATGCGTCTACAAAGAGACTTACGAGCCTTTCGATCGGATCGGCTACAAAATGGTGAGCTCGGACAAGTTCAGGTCCTTCGAGGGAGAATGGCGGCTCAAGCCTCTCTCGGGTGGTATCGAGACCGAGGTGTCTCTCTCCTCTTTCGTCGATCTCGCTCTGCCTATCCCATTCGGAAAGCAACTGACCAGAATGCAGACAGCCCGTGGCGTCAAGAAGCGTCTCAAGCAAGTGAAATCCGATTCGGAAACCCGCGCCCTCTCCATGAAGTAGTATCACCGGTGCTACCGCGCACTGGGAATCAACCTTCGTAAGAAGTCGGTTACGGGCGTTTTAAATCAAGTCGCTCGGTACTGTTCGGCTCGCTCTTGCAGTCTATACTTGTTGCATGCCGATCATGAACAAACGACTGCAGAGAATCGCCTCGACCATTCTCGCCCTGGCTCTTGCCGGCTCGACTTCAACAGCTTTCGCAGCCGAGAAGCGGGATGAATCGAAGTGGCACTCCGGTAAATGGTGCCCGGCCCCGGGACTCAAACAAACGCCCATCTGGCCGGGAGCCATTCCCGATGCTTTTCCGATTGCCGGGCCCGAAGAGCTGAACAAAGAAGGAGACTGTGTCGGCAAAGTCTCCACGCCGACAATGACTGTCTATCCCGCTCGCGGCAAAAACACCGGTGCCGCGGTGGTGATCTTTCCCGGTGGCGGCTACTGGATCCTGGCGATGCAGCTGGAAGGCACCGATGTATGCGACTGGCTGACAGCGCGAGGAGTGACTTGCATACTGCTCAAGTATCGCGTACCGGGCTCCTGTCTCTATCCACGCTCGGGTTGCTACCCCGGCAATAAAGCAGCCCTGGACGATGCCCAGAGGACAATACGCCTGGTGCGTTCCCGGGCCGCCGAATTGAAAATCGATCCTCACAAAATAGGAGTCCTGGGATTTTCTGCAGGCGGCCATCTGGTAGCCGCGACAAGCACTCTCTATGACCGGAAGCTGTACAAACCAGTCGATGCCGCAGACAAGCTAAGCTGCCGTCCCGACTTCGCCATAGCTCTCTATCCGGGTCATCTCACCGAGCACACGAAAGGCAGATTCGAGCTCAATCCCTATGTGCCGGTCACTAAAAACACTCCACCGACGTTCTTAGTTCAAGCTGAAAATGACGATGTCGATGATGTGCGGAATTCACTGGTTTATTTCGCCGCCCTGAAAAAAGCCGGTGTCCCCACCGAAATGCATCTCTATGCCGATGGAAAGCATGCCTTCGGTTTGAAATCGAAGCTTCCCATCTCTGTCTGGCCGGACCTTGCAGAGAAGTGGATGAAGTCTATAAAGATGCTCTGAGAATTCGATCTATCTGGAGCCCAGGGCTTTCTGCATTTCTTTGAGGCGGGCGAACATGGCTTGCAACCTGTTGTATTCGGCCTCGAGCTGATTGGACTCAGACTCGAGATCACCGCCGCTGATTCCGGGCTGACCCGGTCCCTGGGAGATCACCCCCTGCGGTTTCATCGACTGCAGGCTCCTCATGATCATCATTTCGAAGCGAGCGTGCTGGTTGGCTTTCTTGAAAAACTGCTCCTGGAGCTGATTGTTTTGCTGGTAATCTTTCCAGGCGGTCTGCTGGGCGCCATAGGCGCCGTCCCGGTTAGCCACCGTGATCAAATCGTGGATCTTGCTCGATGACTGACTGGTCTTCAGGGTGCCCATATGATTGAACTGCAGCACCAGAGACTGGTTCGCGATTGCCTGGGACTCTGCTTGCGACCACATCTGACTGAGGACCTCGTCACCCTCTTTCTGAGTGGCGATCTCATAGTTTGTAATCAGGGTCTGAAGATTCTTCTCGTTTTGCGAAAGCTTGTTCTCCAGGTCCTGGAGCTCTTTGCACTTTTCACCGACTTTCATTTTGAGAGGCTTGAGATCGTCGGCTGAGAAGGACGGAAAGAACTGAGCCGAGGCCCGGGGCTGGGTATGGCTGTGATACTTCTTGCAATGCTCGAAATATGCCTGCCTGTGGCTGGTATATTCGGCAAGAGCTTCCTGATACTTTGCCGAGAGCGCGTTGAACTCCGCTCTTGTCGGGACTCCATTCTTCCGGGCGATGAGCCCGGCTCGCTCGATCAGATCGGACTGCCTGCGCTCTATATTCTGCCCCTTCTCGATCAGAGTATGAGCCGACTCGAGGCGCTCTCTGAGAACGCTTTCGCTACCTTCTGCCGGAGCCGCCTGGACGCAGGGCTGAATGCTCAAAAGAATAAAGAGAGCAAGCGCCGCCCCTGTCGAATTTCGCATAAAAAGGAATCCAGAAAAAATGCAAATACCAGGAATTATTCTATCCTGAAAAATCTCAGCCTGCCCTGTGCGGATGGCTGCCCGGCGCATGCTACCCTGTTTGTATCAGGGGGAGTTGAGGATGACGTCCGATAAATCGAGACCGGATTCAGGCGCGGACAGCGACCCCATGGTCACTGACGTGGATCCGGAGCGAAATGCGCTCCCCGCAAAACAGGATCCGCCTGCCCAGCCCCTCTCCAGACCTCAGCCCCCGCCCCCACCGCCCCGGCCGACACAGGCTCCGCCTCCTGCCAGGCTGACGGCACAAGAGATTTATCAAATTCCAAAGACTTCGCTGAAGGGCAAGTACGAATTCTTGAAAGTAGTGGGAGCAGGCGGAGCCGGCGTCATTTATAAAGCCCGCCAGGAGCCACTGGGACGCCTGGTGGCTGTGAAAATGATCCACTCGCACCTGATGAGCACGACTGCCATCAAGCGCTTCCAGCAGGAAGCGAAAACAGTGAGCGCAATCAGCCATCCGAATGTAATCGGCATCCATGATTTCGGCATCTCCGAAGAGAACCAGCCATATATGGTCATGGATTACATCGAAGGAATGCCTCTTTCGGACTATATAAAAGAGAACGGTCCTCTCGGCCAGGAGCTCACTACCTCGATTTCCCTGCAGATCTGCGACGGTCTCGCGCATGCCCATGCCAAAGGGGTCCTGCACCGCGATCTCAAGCCGAACAATCTCATGGTCCTCCCCCTGGAAAGCGGCGCTCTGCACGTCAAGATCCTGGATTTCGGTCTGGCCAAGATCCTGCTCGAGGACGAAGACGAGAGCGAGCATCTCACCAGAACCGGCGAGACCGTAGGCACCCCCGCCTATATGAGCCCGGAGCAGGTGATGGGTAAACAACTCGATCATCGCACTGACATCTATTCTCTGGGCTGCCTGATCTATCACTGCCTGACCGGCGATCCGCCCTTTGTCGGCGAGACGAAAATGGAGACCATGCTGGCCCAGCTCAATAACAAGCCGCGCCCGATCAACGAGAAAATGGGCGATCAGACCGTCGATCCGGCCTTCGACAAGATCCTCTTGAAGATGCTCGAGAAAAAGCCGGCCGACCGCTTTCAATCCATGACCCAGGTGAAAGCCGCTTTACAAGCCACGGACGAAAAGCTCTTCCTGTCCGCCGGCGAGCTCAAGACAGTGAGCAAGAAGTCCGAAGAAGAAAAGGTCGTGGTCGAGGAGAAAAAGCCCGATCCTCCGAACAAAGCAGTCTTGATCGTCGTCCTGGCAGCAGCAGCGATTGTTTTTTCCATCGGGATTTTCACCGCTCAATTCATCCAGAGCAGCAACCATGACACCAGTGACAGTGCGACAAAAACCGCCGTCAAGCCGAAAGTAAAAGAAAAGAGACTGAAAACCGAAGACTACGAATTCGGCACGATGGTAGGAAACGACATCGCCAAGGGCAGCCGTATAGTAGACTCCGTGGGGATCTCCATGGACGACGAGGCAATCAAGTTCCTGGAACAGGCAAGACCTGTGAAGAATCTCAAGATCATCCTCACCGGCTCGCCTGTCACCACGAAAGGGATGAAATATCTAGCCGATCTCAACCTTTCGGTGGCGGATCTGGTGCTAGCCAAGACAGCTATAGACGGTGGCGCCCTTGCCTATATCGCATCGCTGAAGCCTCTTCTCACCCTCAATCTGGCCGGCACTGCCATCACCGACGCTTCGCTGGAGTCCCTCTCCGAATGCGCCGATCTCGGCGAGCTCAATCTGGCCAATACGAAGATCTCGGACGCCGGCCTGGAAGCTCTTTCAGCGCTGCCGTCCCTGCGCTCCCTGAGCCTATCGAACACAAAAGTGACCGATGCCGGAATGACCTCGCTTCTTCCCCTCACCGGTCTTACCGACCTGGAGCTCGATAATTGCGAGATCAGCGACGAGGGAGTAGAGACAATCGCCAGGATAAAGAATCTCCAGCGCCTGCGGCTGAACGGGACAAAAGTATCCAAGGCCTGTCTCAAGGATATCGCCAGGATGAAAGAGCTAATGGACCTCGATCTCAGCGACAACAAGCTGGACGATCTGAAAAGCAACGACCTGATGCAGCTCACTGCTGTTCCCAAACTGGACACCCTGAGACTGCACGGGATCGATCTCAGCGGCGAGGAGATCGTAAAATTCCAGAGAGCAGGAGTCTGCTCCCTGAGGTTCGATTGATGACAAGCGCAATCAAAGAGCATCTAGACAAATTGAAAGCCTGCTCGGCCTGTCCTGACATGATCGGTCCGGTAGTCACCCACGGTCCCGTGCCAAGCAAAGTGATGCTGGTAGGTCAGGCTCCCGGTCCCAAAGAAGGGCAGTTCGGCAAACCCTTCGCCTGGACCGCCGGCAAGACCCTTTTCCGATGGTTCGACAGTATAGGGGTGAGCGAAGAGCTCTTTCGCAGCCGCGCTTATATGAGCGCCGTCTGCCGCTGCTTTCCTGGAAAGGCCAAACAGGGCGGCGATCGTGTGCCGTCTCGAGACGAGGTCTCCAATTGCTCTTCCTGGATGCAAGCCGAGTTCGCTCTTCTGGAGCCGGAGTTGATCATTCCGGTGGGCAAGCTGGCTATCGATCAATTTCTCGAATACGACAAGCTCACCGAGGTCATAGGAAAGCAGTTTCGCCAGGAGATTGCCGGCGCCGAGCGAGACCTGATTCCCCTGCCCCATCCCTCCGGAGCCTCGACCTGGTTCAAGCGCGATCCAGGCAAGACACTGCTCGCCGACGCCCTGAAGCTTCTCAGCGAGCACCGTCAATGGCAGTCCATCTTCTAATGTAAAATCAAAAAAGCCCGCCCCAGAGAAATTTCCCACGTGACCGCAGACGAGCAACAGCCCAGAAGCTTCCCGACCATCAATGATGGTCGCTACGAGTTCCTGGCCGAGCTCGGCAAAGGCATGGCAGGACAGGTCTTCAAAGCCCGGGACACGGTCTTGCGGAAAAATGTAGTGATCAAGACCCTGCATTCGGACCTGGCCTCCGGCGAAGAACTCCAGCGCTTCCAGAGAGAAGCGAAAGCCTTCTCCAGTCTCGATCAACCGCATATTCTGAAGATCCTCGATTTCGGACTCTCGGACGACCAGGTTCCCTATCTGGTCATGGAATTCGTCGATGGTCGCTCCCTGGATATCTATCTCAAAGAACACGGCGCCTTTCAGGGCGTCGAAGCCCTGGTCCTCGCATCCCAGATCTGCGAAGCTATGCAGCACGCTCACTCCCGAAAAGTGCTCCACCGCGATCTCAAGCCGAGCAATCTCCTGGTGGTGGAGGACAAACGCGAGAATCTCCATATCTATATACTCGATTTCGGTCTGGCCAAAGTCAGCGACGCCCGGTCCGCGGCGATCAGCACCCTGACCAAGCCCGGACAGCTCCTGGGGACCGCCGAGTATCCGAGCCCCGAGCAAGCCAGCGCTCTGCCCTGTACCGAGGCTTCGGACATCTATTCGGTAGGTTGCATCCTCTTCGAGATGGTATCGGGGGAGCCACCATTTCATGCTCGTGCCCTGCTCGAAGTCATCCGCCAGCAGAAAGAAGCGGAGCCGCCGGTGGATGTGCTCCGCCGGATCTGTCCCGAAGTCGATGTCGCCTCCATTGTCGAGCGCGCCCTGAAGAAAAGACCGGAAGATCGATTCTCCTCCATGGCCGAAATGAACGAGGCGATCGCGGCTGCCCTGGACGCCCTGCCGCCGTCCCAGGGCACCATCGCCAGAGCCTTCGACGAGTCCGAGCCCGAAACCGAGTTCGAAACCGAGTTCGATTCCGGGCACCTGCCCGCACCGGCGGAAGCCACGGCGGTCTCGGCTCGCAAGCTCAAGCCCGAGGTCATGGTTGTGGTAGCAGGTCTCGTAGCTCTGCTTATCTTCACGATTCTGGCAATCGTCATCACAGCCATCGAGAACAAAGAGGCCGAGAAAACCACTCCGGTGACCAAGTCCGACCTGTACGAGCTGGCTGACGGTGCCGATCTCCTCAAGGGAACCCTGAGTGAGAAGCGCCTGATCTTGAGTCGGGCATATAATGCCGACCAGTCGGTGAAGACGGCTTTTTCCCGGCGGAAGGACGTTCGAGTGGTGGACGCCTCTTATTCGGACCTCTCGGATCAGTCGATCCCATACATAAAGAAATGGAATGCTTTCTCCCTGATCCTCACAGCCACCAGGATCACTGACAAAGGAATGATGGCTTTGCAAGGTTCGTCACTCCGCCACCTGTGCATCGACATGACACCAAATACAACACCGACTTCCATCGCGGTACTACCGAGTCTCGACTTCCTGCGCTCCCTTCGCATCGGCAACGGTTATCTCGAGGATCGAGATCTGGAGCCCCTGGCGCACTGCACCCAGCTTCTCGAGTTGACCATCACAGGCTCACCGAAACTCAGTGACCGGTGCCTGGAATATGTCGCCGAGCTTCCCCTTTTGCAGACCCTCAAGATCGGCGCTTGTGCTGGCATCACCGACTCGGGAGTGGATTCCTACCGGCGCATGCACCCGAGCGTGGCAGTCACCTACTCCAGGACAGGCATCCCCATGCCCTCGCTCTCCGACGGCATACCAATGGACGAAGAGCCCCTGCCTGCACAGCATGAGATTCTGGACTGAGAGACTAGACTGTGGACCTCAATACACTGGGAATTACCGTCTGTTTCACCCTGGTGCTGACAGTCCTGGTCTATTCTCTGATCGTCAGACCCGTGGTCAAACGGCGCAAAGAGGAGGGGCTCCGGGAGCTCGAGCTGAGAGTGAAAATGGGCGGCGGTCTCGAGATGATCAGCATCTTTCTCGAGCTGGCAGACGCCTATTCAGGGTTAGGCAGGCACAATGAAGCAGAGAGCACCATGCGCAAGGCTCTCACCCTGGCAGAGAATGAGTTCGGCAAGAAGAACCCGGGCTTGATACCGATTCTCAAACAATACGCCGGCATTCTGGCCGGCATGAACCGCCAGGTGGAAGCCGAGAACCTGCTCAAACGAGCGAGAGAGATTAAGAAGTCCTAACGAGAAGGCGGCGCGGTCTTGTTTTTGGCGGGGGTCTTCTGGGGCGGCTTGCGATCTTTGTCCACAGTGTCGTAATTGCGCACATAGAGATTGGTGCCTGCCGGAATCAGGCGGTGACCGCCCCGACCATTGGACTCATTGATGAGATTCTGGAGATTGCGGGAGCTCTCCTCGACGCTCCGGGCCCGGCGATTGCTGCTCTCGATATTGCTCTGCTTGCTCTTGTTGAACATGCTCTCGAGCTGCGAGAGATATTCCCGGGCTTCCCTGGTCAATCCGGGACGACGCCCGGAATTCAGCATATCCGCCATCATCGCTGAGCGTTTGCGGGAGATAATGTCGTTAGCACTGCGGGCGGTGCTGGCCGCCTGCTCGCGACCGAGCTCGCGGTGGATGCTGCTGGCATCGGAGGCTTGATTGCGCAGCGAAGATAGAGTCTTGTCCCTGAGTTGATCCGCAGTCGACTTCTCGGGAGGAGTCTGACGCACCGGTGGAGAAGGCGGCGCCTCTTCTTCTTCTTTCTCCGCCCCCAGGGCTTGCAGAGCTTGTTTGGAGAATTTGCCCACCTCCGACTCGGGATCGAGAGCATAGGCTATGCGAAACTCACGCACAGCATCGCCCTTTTTGCCCATCTGGCTGAATGCATTAGCCATGTAATAATGCAGGACCGCGTTGTTGAATTCTTTGGCCCGGGCCAGACCGAGATGGCCTATGGCTTCCTGATAATTGCCCTGGTTATAGAGCTTGATCCCGCTCTTGAGATAGTCTTCTTCCTCGGCCCGGGCACCACAAGCAAAGCCGGCGCAGAAAAGCACCGCCGCAACAATGAAAAAGACTCGCTTGTACCGGCCTCTCACTATGGTGGAACCTCCGCATGAACTTCGGTCTGGGTTTGCGATACCATTTCACCCAGACACTGGGTGTATCCGGTTCCAGGCTGCCAGTTGATGGTACCTTTCACCTTGGTGTAATACTTCACATAGGACGAAGAGAACTCGGTTCGCTCGGCATGGCAGGTATTGGGCTGATCCGTATAGACTGGAGTCTGCACCAGGGCCTTGTCGAGCCCGTCAGCACTTGCCGCGGTCTTGAGCCATTGAGGTAGAGACTTGGAGTTCTCCTTGCCGATCTTGATCACCGGACTGGTGAAATCAGGGGTGCTGTAATCCGGATAGATGAGATAGTCAGCGTCATCGTCGATCTGGACGCTATCCATGAGCGCTTCCAGTCGAGACTGAGTGAAGTCCTTGTCTACTTCTCGCAATCGCTGGGCCATTTTTTTCAGGGCAGGCTGGTAGTCACCGGGAATGGCCTTCAGGACCTGAAGCAGACCGGGGCTTGCATACTCGACTCCGAGGGTGGCCCAGACATCGAGCTTACCACCGCTCTTGAGCTTGTATTGCTTGACCTCATGATAGACCTTGGGCGTCATCTCATACTTGGTGGTTTTGAATAGCTTTTCCTTGTCGTTGCCGTCCTTGATTATCCATTTGGCCGAGTTGGTGTATCGCAGCCTCACATAGGCTTTCGGAATGGCAAGGACATACTGGCGCTGGGGGTTGGCCAGGGCGGCGGCGGAAGCGCGGATGGAAGCGCGGCTTCCATCCACATAGCCGGTGGAAGCAAAAGCATTCGGGATAGCAGCGGGACCGCCGCCCAGAGGCATGGCTTCCGGACGAGCAGCCTGGAAAGCTCCGTCGGCGAGAAGCTTGGGCATCTGCCCGGCAGGAAATGTTGGAAGCATGAACTCGCGCCCATTGACGGTCATGCTCTGATAACCGGGCATGCAGCTACTGCAATTACCCTGCACGCTGACACTG
This sequence comes from Cyanobacteria bacterium HKST-UBA02, assembly GCA_020431945.1. The sequence goes on from JAGQHH010000346.1 coordinate 13,985, forward strand.
GGCGGGAATTGGTCCTGTCCGAATTTGAGATTGCTGTCTCCGCCTCTTCCAACCATGGCGAAATCGAAAGGCTCATCATCCGCTCTCTGCAGGCTCGGGCCGCCGAAACCGAGTAACCCTGCGAATCTCGTATTGGCCATATGCCTGTAATAAGAGTTGAGAGTGGTGCGATCTTCCACCTTGCTCACCAGGGACGAATTGATGTTGTTCGCCACGCCATAGCTGGTGTCTGCCATACCGCTGGTGTTCTGCCCGGCGGAACCTTCGCGCACCATCTCTTCGGCGTTGGCATTGATCAGCATGGCTTTGCCCCAGACCCTGCTTATATTGCTGACACCGACCATGCCGCTGGTATCGGCACAGTCTTCGAAACCAGACTGCGTCGGCACCTTGGACTGGACAATCTCCTTGGAGACATTGAGCACCGAAGCATCAACGGCATTACGCACTTGCTGGGAGCCGCCCATTACCATGCCGAAATTGAAACAGGCAGCGATGATCACTGCTATCAGAAAGACACAGACGAGTACAAGGGCGATACTGGCGCCTGACTGCCGCCGGATTTTCTCGAATCTTCTTTTGTGCTCTCGAGCCACCGTAGTGTCCTCAGATTGGCGCCGGCGTAGCCACTATGGGCTGTGCCGAGGCATTATGGAACTGGACCGTGGACCAGCCTGGAAATGGAACAGGCAGTTTCACATCCATCAATGTAGTGACGGTGACCTGGCCCTCGCTCAGATCATAATTGACGCTCTCCACCACGACATTGGTGATCACATTGTTGAGAGTGCAGAGATTTATGGCATTCTCAGCAGCCTTCTCGGCGGAGCTCCCGTCCAGACGCTTGGCTGCAGCCCGGGCCGCCTGCTCGGCCCACTCGCTGTTGTTGCGACTGCAACTGATCATGGTGATGATGTTCACCGCCACGAGCCCCAGAGGAATGAGGATCATGAAGCCAGCCAGAGTCTCCACGAGGCTTTGACCACGTGTCTTGCGGCGCTGACGCTGTCTTCGACCGGCGAGACTCCTCACTGGACCTCCTCAAATGATCAGGCGGGTGCCCGACCCGGTGAATTTCACAGGCGCCCCGAGACCGGGGACGCCGGGTAAAAA
>JAGQHH010000347.1 GCA_020431945.1 Cyanobacteria bacterium HKST-UBA02
TTGACCACGATCTCGACCACGGCGGAGTGCAGCGAGTCCGACGAGTAGCTCGGCGCGGTACAGCCCTCGATGTAGTGCACCGAGGCGCCCTCGTCCGCGATGATCAGGGTGCGCTCGAACTGACCCATATTCTCGGCATTGATTCGGAAGTAAGCCTGCAACGGAATCTCCACCCTCACCCCTTCCGGGACCCAGACGAAGCTGCCACCGGACCAGACCGCCGAGTTGAGAGCGGAGAATTTGTTGTCGGCAGCCGGAATGACTGAGGCGAAGTGCTTTTTGACGATTTCTTCGTGCTCTTTCAGACCCGAGTCCATGTCCAGGAAAACCACTCCTTGTTTTTCGAGGTCCTCTCTTATGGAGTGATAGACCACTTCGGACTCGTATTGAGCGGTGACGCCGGCGAGGAATTTTCGCTCCGCTTCAGGAATTCCCAGGCGATCGAAAGTCTTCTTGATGCCGTCCGGCACTTCGTCCCAGCTCTTCTCGCCTTTTTCGGAAGGCTTGATGTAATAGTGAATATTGGCGAAGTCGATGTCGTTGAGCAGACCGGTATTGCCCCATGTCGGCATGGGTTTTTTCAGGAAGATATCGAGAGCCCTGAGACGGAAGTCGAGCATCCATTGAGGCTCATTCTTCATCTTCGAAATCTGCTCGACGATCTCGGTGGTGAGACCGCGACCGGACTTGAAGACATAATTCTCTTCGTCGCGAAATCCGTACTGGTATTCATTTCCCAGGTCTTCGATACCCAGGTCTTTTGGAGTTGTATCGTATGTTAGTTCTGCCGACATCTATTGCTCCTTGGTTCCTGTGTTGTCTACTTGGTGGCGGCCAGTTCCTGGGTGACCCAGTCGTATCCGTGCTCCTCGAGCTTGGCCGACATCTCGGCGCCACCGGATGCCACTATGCGACCATCCTGAAATACATGAACATGGTCGGGCTTCACATAGTTGAGGATGCGCTGGTAGTGAGTTATGAGTAATATAGCCGATTCCGGCGATACCAGTGCGTTGACGCCCTCTGATACTGTCTTCAGTGCGTCGATATCGAGCCCCGAGTCGGTCTCATCCAGTACTGCCAGCGAAGGCTTGAGCATCGAGAGCTGCATGATCTCCAGGCGCTTCTTCTCACCGCCGGAGAAGCCGTCATTGACATAACGGGAAAGAAATTCGCTGGGAACGCCGAGTCTACCCATCACTTCTTTGAGCTCTTTGCGGAATTCTTTGACCGGCACGTCCTGGCCCCGGGATGCTTTCACCGAGGCTCTCAGAAAGTTCGAGACCGAGACCCCGGGAATTGCTACCGGATACTGGAAAGCAAGCAGCAAGCCTTTACGCGCTCTTTCGTCGGTGGGCATGTCGGCAATGCTTTCGCCTTTGTAGAGGATCTTTCCGCCGGTCACCTCGTACTTGGGGTGACCCATGAGGGTGTAGGACAGAGTGGACTTGCCGGAGCCATTGCGGCCCATCAATGCATGGGTCTCGCCTGTCCTGATGGTCAGGTCTACGCCCTTGAGGATTTCTTTGCCCTCCACCGCCACACGGAGGTTTTCGATCTGGAGGAGGGGTTGCTCTTTTGCGCTCATTTGATTTGCCTTTTCCGCTGTATAAACGAACCAGAATTGGATCCTAGCTTTTTTCTGTTATGTAATCTCTTGGGAACCACCTTAAGAATAGTCAACCTTTGATTACACGGCTTTTATAGACTTAATAGTATCAAAAATATGGAAAAGATTCAGCAGGCTTAATGATCTATTCCGTAAGGAGCCTGTGAGGCTTTCGAGAAATGCGATATGGTAGCGATACCGTACAATAGGAAAGAGCAGGCGGTTTCGACTGGCGGAGCCGATTCCGAAACTGCTCGAGGCAACTCTTCCCGATTGTGCAGAAACCGCCAGGATTGGCGCTTTCCCTCGGAATTCCATAATTAGAACTATTTCCTCCACCGGACGGCGGTCTGTTACGAATGATTACACACCAGCTCGACGAAAAGCCCGACAGCACTCAGGATGCGATTCTCCTCTATCTGAAGAAACAGGGAGAAATGGGTGTCAGTGAGCTTTGCGAAGTGCTGGGGATCACCGCCATGGCGGTCAGGCGCCATCTCACGGCGCTTGCCTCCGAAGGGCTCATCGACTCGCGAATCGTCCGGCAATCGAGAGGACGACCGAGCTATCGCTACAAACTGAGCGAGAAGGCCGAATCCCTTTTCCCTTCGGGCTTTCAAAATCTAGCCATGGACCTTCTCGATGCCGTATTCGAGCAACAGGGGCACAAAGGAGTCATGAAGATCCTCGAGGCTCGCAATCAAAAGCGGTCGGTCCGTCTTCTGGAGCGAGTCAAAGACAAGGACCTCAAAGAACGGGTCAAAGAAGTCTCGCGTATTTTTTCCGAAGACGGCTATATGACCGAGTGGAAAGAGCTGCCGGACGGTAATTACTTTATCTTCCAGAGACATTGCGCTCTTCATGATGTGGCCAACC
>JAGQHH010000348.1 GCA_020431945.1 Cyanobacteria bacterium HKST-UBA02
GTCGGAGCGGCTGCGGAAGAATCCACGATCTCGACCGCCGGTGTCAGGGCGTCGAGAAGGCTGCCGTCCCGCGCGAAACCCGTCGGTCCACCGACATCTCTGCACACGGCCTGGCTTGCGGCGGCTGCCTCGGGGTCTGCAGGTGAAACAGCGGCGGCGGGTGAAGCGGCGGCGGCGGTACCGGCAGTGCCATCAGACTCGGGCAAGTTTTTCGAGTCCGTCGTGCCATCAGTCGTGATACTGACACCACCGGCGATTCTGATTACCGGAGGCTGGAACTCACCGTAATCGATGGGAGTGAAATCGATATCGTTTCGGGTCGAACCGATCAGGTCGGATTCGGCTGTGCCTGCTGCTGAATTGAGTGAAGCGATACCTGTTGATGCGGCAGTGCCGGTGGCAGCTTTGCCTGCCCCGGACTTACGGGTCTCGCCCGTGTCGGACTCAGGCTTGTCGAGTCTATCCGAATCTGCTCTGCCGGATTCTGATTTGTCGAATCCCGGTCTTTCGGGGTCCAGCTTGTCTGACTCTGCTTTGCCGGACTCGGTTTTGGATGCTTCGCTCTTTTCGGAATCGAGACTGAGATCTTTCCGGTCAGCCTCTTTCTTCTCGTCTTCTCTGTTGTCGACCACCTCTGCTGCAAGCGGCACGCTAGCTTCCGTACCAGGGAGCTTCCTGGCCGGCTTGACAGAATCAGCGGGATCTATGGAAAAAGGACGTTCGGACCACATGATGGTCTTGCTTCATTTATGGGGGGGAAGGGACAATGAAAATTCTTGATTGGGGGTTTCAAGAAACAGGGGGCTCGATAGCCCGAAAAACCAACGGTCGCGGGGATTGCGATGACTTCAATCTATTAGTGGTTTGTGACCATTGTGTACCTGACTTTCTCGAGACGAGCGCCAGACACGATCCCGCTATCGACTGTCTAGCAATGCTTTCCAGGCTCGCCCTCGACAAACTTTTGATATCGGCACCCTCTCTGCAGTGGTGGAAACACGTAGCTAAAAGATTAAAAAGAGCCGTCCACACCGCCTGAAAGAACCGGCACGATCAGGAGCGTGACCGCATATGAAGAAAGCCAGACTTCGATAACTATCGGTAAAACAAATACTGTAATTGCTGCTCGATCTCTTCTAATCGTCGGTCTTGGTGAATTTATCCATTTCTTTCTTGACCTCGCTTTCGAGGAACTGGACTTCCTGCTTCATTTCTACCCGCTTAATCTTCTCAGTGAGAGCTGTCATCTGCGAATACTTCACGTTGCAATCGGGCATCATGGCCTGAAGCTTCTGGACCGATTTCTCATCGACATTGGGACAGTTCTTGAGGCTGAGGTGCCTGAGGTTTTTCAACCGGGCGAGTGCCTTTATGCTTTCCCCTGAAAAATCGCTTCCGGTCAGACTGAGTATCGTAAGAGTCTTGATTTTGGCCAGCTCCGGGACGCAGGCGTCAGAGATCCGGCTGTTGCCGACATCCAGAGCCACAAGCGGGAGGTCCGAGAGAACGCTGAGGTCCTCCGGCTTGACCGGAATGGCTTCGATATTGAGATGCGAAAGATTCTTCAGGTCTTTGAGATAACGAAGGCAGCGCCCGTCGACCTTCGGAGAATTCCCGATATCCAGGATAGTGAGCCTGGTCATCTTACCGAGATGTTTGATACCGTTATTGGTGATACATCGTCCGAGATTGATCTCGAGATTGTTGATCGTCGGTGATTGAGAAAGCAGCTCGAGACCTTCGTCGGTCACATCGGTGTCTCCGATGATCAGGTGTGTAAGGCATTGCAGCTTCAGCAGATGGGGCACACCCTTGTCGGTAAGCGGCGTGCCGTGGAGTCCGAGACTCCGAACCGGCAGAGGAGCCAGATAGCGCAGCCAGGGATCCTTGATCGTAGCCCTGGTCATTTTCAGCTCTCGCAACTTCGACATTCGTCCAATGAGCTTCATGCAGTTTTCGTTGACTTCAAGCTCGCTGTAATCGGCCTTCTTCTGGCTGGGATGGCGAGCGAGATCGTCGCGAATACGCTTCTCGCTAAGCTTGGCATCGGGCCTCCAGTCCAGAGACTCGTCATAATTGACCTTGGTCTTCCGCACCGCGTCGACATGCTGCTCGGAATGTCCGATGATCTGGAATATGACATAGATCAAGCCGGCGACGATGAGCAGGGACACCACCGCGATAATGACGATATCGAGTCTTCCCGAACGGCTGCGGGTGCTGATTTTGCTCGTTCTGTGTAGAAACATGGTGTCCGCTGGCCCGGGAACTCGCATCATTCATTATAGCTCTTGCTCGAAACCTTGAGGGAAGAGAACCGAATCCGGCGATGCCCGTGCTCGCTAGCATAGCGGTTTCAGTCTTCGTCCTCGTCACCGCTATTATCGTCCCCGGACGCAGTCGCGGCGTCCGCAAAGGAGTCCTCCAGCTCTTCCACCCTGGACTCCAGCCCGGCCCGGTAGAGAAACTCCTCCCTGCCAGCCGAC
>JAGQHH010000349.1 GCA_020431945.1 Cyanobacteria bacterium HKST-UBA02
CAGAATCATGTAGTCGATGTCGCATCCGACGGCACCGGCGGGCTCGAGCATATCCTTTATTATCCTTATGATCTAATCGTTCTGGACTGGAATCTTCCCGGTCTCTCCGGTCTGGATATCTGCAGCAGATTCAGAGAATCCGGCGGCACCGCACCGGTTCTCTTCCTCACGGCGAGCACCGAAATCCCGGACCGGGTGAAAGCCCTGGATTCCGGCGCCGACGACTATCTCTGCAAGCCTTTCTCCAGTGCGGAGTTTCTCGCCCGGGTGCGGGCCCTTCTCAGACGTCCGGTGGACATGAGAACGGAGAAGATCTCGGCAGGCACCATCGAGCTCGATCTGCAATCGTGCAAAGTCGACATGGAGGGCTCTCCCCTGGAGCTCAATCCAGCTGAATACGCCCTTCTCGAGCTTTTTATGAAGAACCAGGGCAAATTGTTTCGAGCCGAGGAAATCATCGACAAGGTCTTCAAGCTCGACGCCGATGCTAGTCCCGAGGCCCTCCGACAGAGGATCATGAGACTGCGAAAAAAAATCGACGGCGACCGGAAAGAGTCTTTCATCACCACGGTCAAAGGACTCGGCTATCGATTCGATGGTTAGACGCAAGTTCGCAAACAAGACCCTTCCCGGGATTTTTTCGATGCTTGCCCTCGGCCTCTTTATGTCCGTTGCGATGCCGATGCCTGAACAGGTTAGAGCCGCTCAGCAAAAGATAGATCCTATCGAAACCATGATCATCGAAGGCAAATTCACTGCCGCCACCAGGCAGATCGACACCGGTCTGGCGAGCGGCCGGGACATCCCCCGGTGGTGCCGGCTCAAGGCTCTCTTGCTCGCCTATGGAGGAAGCGCGGAAGCCCTGCCCTTCGCCATGCGCGCTTTGAGCTCGAAGCCGCATGCCAGAGAGACCCTGGAGACCGCAGCCCTGGTCCACAGCGCCCTGGGAAGGGACAGTGATGCTGTCACTCTGGCAAAGAGGCTAATCGAGACAGACAAGCAGAACCAGATAGCCTTTGCTGTCCTCGCTCATCACTATGCCGAAAAGAGAGACATAACCAGGGCTCTCTCCTACCAGTCGAAAGTGCTGGATGAGAAAAATCCCTCCTTCCATGCACTGTATAAAGTGGCGCTTGATCTGGAGAAGACGTCACAGCTCGAGAAAGCGGTGAATGCGCTCAACAAGCTCGTAGACACTTATCCCCGGTCCTCGACGGCGTGGACGCTGCGCGGGCAGTTCTACCGGCGTCTGGACTCGAGAGAGCGGGCCATGAAAGACTTTCGCGAGGCCTACCGCTTGAGCCCGGAGAATATCGGAGCAGCGGTCATGATCGCCAAGGTGCTGAGTAACGAGAAGCGTTTCGAAGAAGCCCTCCCCTACTACGACAAATTCATCGAAAGCGGTGCCCCGGTGGCCTCGGCGTTTTCAAAACGAGGCGATTGTCACCGACACCTCGGTCACCTGGATAAGGCAATCGAGGACTATGACAGAGCCCTGGATATTCTCACGCCGAAAGGAAGCGAGTCGATCCGGGGCAAGTCCATTGCCCGATTGGCTCCCAATTACACCAGGCTTTTCAAAACAATCTGGATTGTGAGAGCCCAGGCATACTATGAAAAGGGAGATTCGGCAAAGGCCCTGACCGAGCTGGGCGAATTCATCGAGACATTTCCGAAGGACTCCTCCGCCCGCTATATTCGCTACCAGATGCTCAGAAAAGACAGGAGTTATGCAAAAGCCCTCATGGACATCGGCTACCTGGTGGACCAGTATCCGGACATAAAGAAATGGCGAAAAGAGCAGGCGGAGCTCTGCAAGATTATCGAGAAAGAGAAGAGATCTCGCTCCGTGCCCCGGCGATAGCCCGATTTTCACCCGTGGCATCCATGTCACGATAATGTCACGCGCCATTTTTATTGTCGAGCCCTGTCCTGAACGGACAGGCTTCAAAATACAAGCACTACTTTGAAACAGCGCAGACTCCTGGGTTCAGGCGAGCTGCCGTTTCTGACTGGAGGAAGTAGAGATGTCCGAACTTACCAGCCCACAGGAAAACATGCTCGATGCGATTCAAGACTTTGGAACTCAGGCCACCCGTGTATCGGTCTGGGGGAGCGAGTCCATGGAGGACCTGAAAGGCTTCTACCACAGATTGAATCCAAACAACAACACTGCCATTCGAAGCGCCGTAATGATGGAGCTTAAGGAGCGAGGCATTCTTCCTGCCTTCACCATCGAAAACGACGGCACCGTCGACTTCGCTCCGGAAGCCCTCACCCCGGAACAACAGAATGCGGCGGTGCTCGGCAACTGTCTGCGTGCCTTGACGCCGGACCGCATCGAGGAGATCGCCGGACTCACCGACCGGGGAGAGGACAATCAGATGTCCCTTGCCGACATCAATGCAGCACTCCTCGAACCTGCATCCGAAGAAGAGAGGATGGCACTCGAGTACGTCAGGAAAAATTTCGACGATATAACCACCGATGGTTTATTCGACGGCGATGATATTGGTCTGGACGAGCTGCGTGATTATGCCACCGATCACCGGGTCGACCCTGCTTCTGTGTACGACCTGGCCAGGCGAGCTGATAATGCCCAATCGAATATCCTCCAGGGACTGGACGAGTCCGAACTGTACCAGGCAGAAAACATCGACAGCGGTCATGCAAAATTCGAGGTACGGGCCGGAGACGGATTCGATCTGATCGCCAGACAGATTTACATGGATGCCTTTGGCGAGCGTCCGAGCATCCGAGACGAGGTCGACCTTTCCCTCATGATCGCCGCCATGAATGGCAACGATCGACTGTACGCCAATGGAATCATCCATCCGGGACAGATTCTGACCGTACCTGACAACAACGAACTAGAAGAGCTCTTCTCAAGAGCATAAAACAAAAAGGAGAACAACGAACATGCATGATAAATATGAATCAATCACACACCGCGTCGAGGACTCGGGACTCAGAGATCAGGTCGGAGCCTCACTCCGGCGGGATGTATACGGATCCCAGAGCATAGAAGACTGGGCCGGTCGGCGGGAAAGTCGACCCTCCGTTATCCTTCCAGACGTAATGCTGGTTGTTATCGGAGCCGGCTGCCCGAGCGAGGGTCAGAAGCACGTCGAACCGGGTGACGGCAAGACAGCAGCCCCGAAACATGCAAGCCGAAAGAAGAGTAGCCGGAAGGCGTGAAGGCCGGCATGCCCCATATGGGGTAGAATGTGGCTCCAGAGACGTTCTGGAGCTGCATTCTTTTGAAACACAGGCTTACGCGGAAGCTTCTCCTCATTCTGATTATACCGCTGTGTTTCGAACTGGTCCTTTTTTCGACATGTGCCGTGATGCTCGAAATGGCAGAGACAGAGCGCTCCTTCGAGAAGGAATCAATCGGTATCATCGCGCCGATGGGTTATGTCCTGGGTGCGACCATTAAACAAGTGTGCTTTGGTCTGTGGTACTCGATCACGGGATCCAGGCCATCTCCCGAGGAAGTGCGCGGCGGCCGGGCCAGGATACTGGACAGTGTTCGAAAGCTCCAGTCGGTAGCAGAGCGAAAGGGCCCGCACCGGGAAGACCTGCTCGAGTTATGCGATTGTGCCAGCGATCTGAGCAAGTCAATCGATGGGATTCTCACAGTTGAGCAGCGCAAAGGCCTCAGTCACCTGCTTGTCCTCGCCGAGCCGGCCGGCAGGCTCGATCAAATCTCAGGCAGAGTGCTGAAAGAGCTGAGCGACCGGCGGTCGGATCTGCAAGTGCATGATACCGCAATGCGGAGAATCTACAAAAACATTCTACTGGTCAGCCTGGCTATAAGTGTGATTGTAGCTCTGTCGGGGTGCCTGGCATTTCAAGCAATCATATCCAGACCGCTCCGCAGACTGGCTGACGAGTCCATGCGCCTGGCTGCCGGAGAAGAGGTGGTGCCACGGTTCACGTCCGGTGACGAGATAGGCGATCTCTACACCTCGTTTTGCTCGATGGCTTCTTCCATTGAGCAGAGCCGCAGAATCGAGCGATCGATTCTAGAGAATACCGGTGACATCATATGCACCCTCGATGAAACAGGGCATTTTCGGAGAGTGAACCAGGCTGTCAAATTGGTTCTCGGTTACAGCCCCGAAGAGCTCGAGGGGGAAGAGCTGTCCGCCATCGTTCCCGGGGAGCAGCTCCCAGGTGTGCAAGAGCAACTCGAGAATATTCGCGAGCGCGTCGCCCTGGGCTCCTTCGAGTCGAGTCTGCGGAGGAAAAGCGGACTCACAATCGACGCAGTCTGGTCTGTTCGCTGGTCTGCCGGAGAGCGACTTCTCTTCTGTACTCTCTATGACGTGGGATATGAGCGCCAGACAGAGCGCCTCGGAAGGGATCTGAGGAAGACCATTGCAGAAGAGCTAAAAGGCAAACTGGTGCATGCTCGAAAGGACCTGGCAGAGATCGGATACCGGGTCGGGGACAGGAAGGACGAACGCGTCTCGAGGAAGATTGCCCGGCTCGAGGACAACATAGTCAACCTGGTTCGATTGCTCGAAACTCTCGACCTTACTATGAATGCCGCCAATCCGTCCATGGTCCTCGCGACACAGCCTGTCTCGTCCAGAGCATTGATCGACTCGGCTGTCTCTGTAATAGAAGGTCTGGCCAGAAGCAAGGGAATCAGAATCGTCACCGACGTTGACGACTCCATGGTGGATGTAGATCAAGAGCAAATCCGCAGAACCCTCGTGAATCTAATCTCGAACGCCATCAAGGTTTCCGAGTCCGGTGACGAGATCCGCTTGCGAGCGGCGGGAAGAGACCGAACAGTCAAGTTCGAAGTTATCGACAGCGGGCCCGGAATTCCGCTCAGCAAGCAGCACCTCCTGTTTCAGAGGTTCTCTCGAATAACGAGCACTGATTCAGCAGAAGGAAAAGGAACCGGGCTCGGACTCGTTAGCGCCAAAACCATCGTCGAGATGCATAACGGGCGAATCGGTGTTCTCAGCGATGGTGCCACCGGAACGACATTCTGGTTCGAGCTCGCGGCGGTATCATCATGATGAGTTTAGGCAAACGGACACGAGGCGTCGGGGCCAGGTTTCTGGTGATTCTGTTGATCCCGCTTCTCTTCGATATAACCGTTATCTCGCTATCGATCCGGCGCCGCCGGAAGCTCGATAGCGGGGGAATATAGCGTTAACGAGT
>JAGQHH010000350.1 GCA_020431945.1 Cyanobacteria bacterium HKST-UBA02
TATATGAGCCCCGAGCAATGCGAAGGACACAATCTCGATCAACGCTCGGACATCTACTCATTCGGCTGTTTGATGTTCGAGGCCCTGACAGGAAACGCACCCTTTGCCGGTGAGAATCCTTTCAAAGTGATGCTCAGCCAGGTCCAGAAAGAACCTCCGGCCATGCGCCAGGTCAAGAGCGATATCGTTCTGCCCCGGGGAATGGAGTCGGTGATTCGGCGCTGCCTGGCAAAAGATCCTGCCGATCGCTATCAGTCCATGGAAGAGCTCATGAAAGATCTGCATCTTATGGAGCAGGGTCAGGAGCCGAAAGTAACTTTCCGCCGTCGTAAAAATCTTCAGGTGGTCACCAGCATATGTCTGGCAGTTCTTATGGTGACAACAATGATTCTCATTGGATTTTTGACGTATCAGGCCACCCACGATCCGAATCGATCCACCATCGTAGCTCCGGAGGGAAAGCCCGAAAGGATCGAGCTCTACCAGGGGAAAAATCTTTCCCAGTGGTCGGCAGCCATAGAGAAATCGCCGCAAGACAAAGAGCTCTTCTACGCCCGGGGACGCCTCCATCAATTGCGGGACGAGCGCAATGACGCCATCGCCGACTACACGAGGGCGCTCGAGATCGATCCGGGCTATGCCAGGGCCAGGCGCACCCGCGCCCTGCTCTACAGTCTGGTTGCCGACTATGCCCGAGCGCAGGCTGACGCCGACCGGCTGATCGAAGACGATCCAGACTGGCCCGACGGCTACGAAGTCAGAGGCTTTGTGGAAAGCGCTGCCGAAGAGCTCGAGAAAGCAGCAGCGGACGTCCGCAAATCCATAGCCCTGGCAGAAGGCGACCCGGACAATCGCAGCTTCATCGCCGGGCAGCACTATCATCTTGCCGATATTCTCAACTCCCTGGGGCAATACGAAGAAGCTCGAAAGGAAGCCGATCGAGCCATCGAGATGGCGGATGGCGATTATCCAGCCAGCCTTGCCATGGGAATCCGCTCCCTTACCCATGCCAGAGAGCAGAATTTCAACAGGGCCCTGGCTGACGCTAAGAAAGCAGTAAGTATGAAAGATGCCCGGGCCGCCGAGTGGGCGATCCTGGCTCATGCTTATGCAGGCAAGAAAGACTTCAAGAAGATGGAAGAGGCTCTGGGAGCCGTCGATAGACTGGAGACTTTTCCGGCTCGCGGCTACCGACTGCGCGGCGAGGTGCGGCGCACCGCCGGGCAGATAGAAAAAGCTCTGGAAGATTTCAGCGCCTCTACGAGCCTCGAGGAATACGGACCGGGATTCCGCCAGAAAGCCACTGTCTACCTGAAACTCGGTCAGCTCAAAAACGCCCTGGACGCCCTGGAAAAATCCTTCGCGATCAACCCTCGCTCACCGATCACCGAAGCATATCTGGCTTCTGTAGAGCAGCAACTAGGCAAAACAGACCTGGCAGAAAAACACATCGCCGAAGCTCTCGGCCGGAGCAGACATCCCGTGGTCCTGGCCAGAGCCGCCGAGACCAGGCTCAACCAGGGTCGAACTCCCGACGCCTTGAAACTGATTGATCTGTCGATCCAGGCAGACCCTTATGCTCCCGAATCATATGAGATAAGAGCCGCGGTCTATCGCAAGCTCGGTCTCGAGCCCCAGGCAGCCGAAGATCAAGAGAAAGCAGAAAAGCTGATATCGCACCTGGATTTCTGATATCCTCCCCCGTATGCAGAGCAAGCTCCTCACCGCCGCCATCTTTTTCACGATTCTCTTCCTGGCATTCAATGGATCCAGCGCCGCCACCGCGGAGCTCTACCAGCTCGCTCCACCATTTCACGACCTGCCCGATTTATTCGCGCATCTGCCCCTCAGACCTTTCGTGGCTGTACCTGCACTGATTCTATTCGGAGCATTCTTCTACAGACGGCGAAAAGCTGCGAAAGAATGACCGAGTACAACCCAACCGAAATTTCCAAAGGCTTAGACAGGTCACGGTACCGTCACCTCACCCTCCTAAAATTGCAGCAAGAGAACGGAGGAGCTTCTATGGCAGGCGATAAACCAGTCACCGGCGATGATACTATGGCGCAGGCCTTTCTAGGTCGGGGCGACTACCCGGAAATGCCCAGAATAAACGCATACGAGTTCAGCCTGACTGACGTCGTGGAGGCCATGAAGAAGGACTATGCCAAACCTGATCCGGACTGGCTGCCCAAGCACTTCGAGGAAGCAAAACCTGGTGAGCCGTTGATCACCGATCCAATTGATCGGACCATGGTTAGTGGTGGCTACGGGACTGAGGACGGCAAAACAGTAATCACCCTGAGAACAAAAGACAATACATTCGAGCCCCCGGTGCTTCTGGACAAGAGCGGCAAGCCAATCGACTCCATCGCAGGAGGAGGCGGCGGCGGCGGTGGCGGAGGGGACGACAAAAATCCGCCCCCTCCACCAGAGGACGGTGTCGAATACAGGGATGGCTCCCGAATCGACTACACCGAAGGCGAGTCGAAGCTAAGATATACGGACCCGTCCGGCAAGACCAGCGAGATCCAGTTGAACGAGCCCCTGGTCAAGCGCAAATAGCAATCTTGCTCGATCAGAGTGGCCGCGCTAGACTAGCTCCTCATGAACGAGGAGAGACCGGAAAAGTTAGCCGATCGCTACGAGATCATCGAGATTCTCGGCCGGGGAGCCCTGGGTGAGGTCTTTCGCGCTTACGATCCCTTGCTCAAGAAAGAGTTCGCCGTCAAAGTCTTGATCCTCGACTCGGCAAAAGAGAAAGACCTGATGCGCTTCCAGCAAGAGGCGAAGGTCGTCTCCAGGCTCAACCACCGGAACATCGTAAAAGTCTACAATTTCGGTCTCGACAGCCGTGACAGGCCGTATATGGTGCTCGAGCTTCTCGAGGGAACACCTCTCAATCAGCTCCTCCTGGAGCAGAAGACCATAGCTGTCAGAGACCTCCTGGCAATCGCCATCGAGATAGCCGATGCCATGCACTACGCTCACTTGCAGTCCGTAGTTCACCGAGATTTGAAACCGAGCAATCTGATCATGCTGCCGTCCGATACCGGCTATATGCCGGTTGTCGTCGACTTCGGGATAGCCAAGATCACTGATCAATATTCCGGTCAGTTCGCCAGCGGCATGCAGACCTCCACCAGTGGTGGCATAGGCACCGGCACTCCCTATTACATGAGCCCGGAGCAATGCAACGGCAAAGCTACAGACAGCCGCTCGGACATCTACTCTCTGGGCTGCGTTATCTTCGAATGCATTACCGGGGAAAAACCGTTCCAGTCCGACAACCTCCTCAATCTCATGGAGATGCACCGGAGCGAGCCCCCGCCGCCACTAATCGGAACCGCAGGAAAATCAGCGGAGATGCTGGAAGACCTGATTCATAAGATGATGGCCAAGGATCCGGAGGACCGCCCGGAAAGCATGGAAGCGATAAGACAGAGTCTAGTCCAGATTCTCAATCAGGTAGAAGAAGAACTGAAAGCCCCCGGTGAAACCGGCACGAGTAAGCCCGCTGGTGGCAGAGCCAACCGCAATCTGATTATCGCCGGTGTGTCGATTCTTCTTCTCGGCACCACCGGGTATCTCCTGCTTTCTGATTATCGCCGTCATCCCCCACCGAAAGCCGCTCCGGTCAAGGAAAAACCGGCTCCGATCAAAAGCGAAGTCGAAATCGTCTCGGGCATCGCCAGACCCAACCCCGATCCTTCCGTCCTGGAAGTGAACATCATGTTCACCGAAGACTGCGATGAATATATAGCCGGAATGCTCAAGAAAAACATCGCGCCTACCAAAGTATTCATCTATTTTTCCGACGCCACCGACCGCTCCATCGAGCAGATGCTCGTCTGGCCCCTGACCAGCTTGAAACTCAGAGTCACAGATGTTTCGGACAAAGGCTTGAAAATGATCAGCCGTTTTCCCGCCATGCGCGTGCTCCGCTTGATCGAGCCCGGTCCCGGTGTAACGCCCCGGGGTTACGATTTTCTACCGGAGTGCAAGAATCTGACCTATCTCTTCCTCACCGGAAAGTCCATCGACAATACCGTGCTCGAAACCATCAGTCGCTGCCCTCAGATAGATCAGCTTTATATCGAGCACGCCATCTATATCACAGACGACGGGCTGCAAGTCTTGCAGAACCTGAAATCCTTGAAGTATGTCCGGCTCTTCGACTGCGGAAGAATCTCGGCCAGGGGTCTTACCCGTCTCCGCAAAGCCCGCCCGGACTTGACCCTGACTATCGCCACCGCCACCCACTCCAGTGAGGAGTAGTTTGAGCTAATATGGAAGAATGATCGCCTTACTAGAAAACCGAAGATTAATCTGGCGCACTGCGATATGTGCCCTGGCGCTGGCCATCGCAATACCGCTCGGCCTCGTCCTTTCTCCGGGGATTCATTCAGAAAGCCCGGTCGAGATGCACTGTCTCGGTCACAGCAACCTCAACGGTCTCTTCGTGGACCAGGTGCTGGCCGAAGGCGCGCTGGACCCGGGGTGCCCCGACAGGGTCAGGAGCGCTTTCGGTCCGAAGGCGCTTGCGAAGCTCGAAAAAACATTCTGGTCCGTGCCTGTGAAGGACACTTATTTCCTGGTCGAGCGAACATTCGTGAATACCCGCGACCCGGTGGTCTCTATAACCGGCTATCTTATCGCCCTGAAGGCAACGGAGCCAATTCACGAGATGGTCATCGATTTCGATGTAGCAGCCGATACCGAATACAGGATCGAAGATTTCCGGATCAGAAACGACCGGAACGCCCGGGACCTCAAAGCATTCTTGAAGAAAGCAGAGCACGGCCGCGCCATCGATCATAGAGCTGTGAGCTACTGCTTTCAGGGGCTCTCAGCTTTGATGAACGGCGATTGCGTCTATACGGCAGCACAATTCTCCGGAGCCATCGGCGCGCAGCCGGACTACGCTCTAGCGTACCTGGGCAGAGGTCTGAGCTACTGGCTTGCCGGTCACAAAGAAGAAGGCATCGCCGATATGGATAAAGCTATCGCTCTCGACAGCCATTTCGCCAAGGCTTATCTCTACAGAGCCCTGGCCCGAACAAGCAGCGAGATTCCTTACACCACCGCCGAGCTGGAGAAATCCGGGCAGGACAGCAGAATGGCTCTCTCTCTGGAGCCTGAGTCGGCAGAGAGCCTCGCGACTGTGTCTTATGTCGCCTATCATCAGATGAATGACCAGGAAGCGCTGCGTTTTGCCGAGCGCGCTCTGCTCATCGACCCGCACAATTTCTGGGCCTGGGCCACCGTCGATTATCTGGAGCAAGACAGAAACAGCCGGATCCAGTATTCAGAGCACTGATTCCGAAATCAGCAGGGGTGCCCCCAGAAATAGCCCTGACCGTATTCCACCCCCAGGGAGCGCAGACAGATGTAGTCGTCTCTGCTCTCGACCCCCTCGGCAATAACGGCCGCACCAATTACGGTGGCGATACCGCAGAGCCTCGCCACCATATTTTGACGATCGCGATCCGCTGCTATTCCCGAAACCATGCGAGAGTCGATCTTGAGAAAATCAGGCTCGAGCATGATCAGAGTCTCGAGGGATGTGAAACCGAAACCCAGATCATCGAGAGCGAGCTTGATGCCCTGTCTCTTCAGGTCCCGAACATAAGGGACGAGATAGGTAGGATCGGCGAGAACAGACTTTTCGCTGATCTCGACACAGAAAGTCCTGCCGGGGCCCGCTGTGCGCAACCGCTCGACCAATCTGTCCACCGTCAGGTCGGTGAGGGTGGAAGGAAAGATATTGATATGAAAGACATGACACTCCTTCATCTGCTCGGCTCGAGCAAGACAGGTGTCCAGACTGTGCAGATCTGCCAGGGTGAGTATGTCGTTCTGGCGAGCCATGGCGAAGAGCTCATCGGGCATCTCCAGGGGACCTTCCGGTCCGCGTATCAATAGCTCGCATGCGACCATCCTGGCGTCGCCAAGTCGCACAATCGGCTGGGCGAAAGCCCGGAAACCATCCGATTCGGACAGAACATCCCTGATATCGACACCTCTCAAATCGGGCGATAGCTGGATCTTTCGCTCATCCACCAGGGTCACGCGGTTCTTGCCACGCAACTTGCTCTCTTTGATCGCTTCTCTAGTAAGCTCCAGGACCTCACCCACGGTGGATACATAGTCGGGGAGCGTGACCAGACCGAGACTGCCTGTGACTTTCAGTTTGCCCCCGGCGGTAGGCAGAGGATTGCGGCTGAGAGCAAGACGGAGCCTCTCGGCGACTTTCGCTCCGGTGCCCAGGTTGGTGCAGGGCAGAAGGAGCAAGAACTCATCGCCGCCTATTCGTCCGAGCCAGTCCACGGCCCGGATCTCCTCTTTCAGCAGCCCTGCCACATGCTTGAGCACCAGGTCGCCCACGGCATGACCGTGAGTCTCATTGACCATTTTAAAATCGTCCAAATCAATCAGCACTGCCAGAAGATCCGAATCGTTGCGCCTGGCGAATTCCACTTCACGCTTGAGGGCTGCTTCCAGACCCCGGCGGTTGAGGAGCTCAGTAAGAAAGTCGGTTCGCACCTGGCTGAGAAGCAGCTCATTGGTCTGTCTCAAGCTGGCGTTGGAGCTTTCGAGCTCGCGCACTTGCTCCTCCGCCGTCAAAAGCAAATCGTCGTCGGAATCGGGGCTTCCTGGCTCCATCTGAGTGCTCACGGGTTTCCTGGTAATCATGGATGCCACCTTCCTTCACAATTCATTTTCGATGCGATCACCCACATGGGCATCAGCCCTGGGGCCGATACATCGATGAAATCGATAGACTGATGGGCCTCTGCTGATGGTGCTCCCAATTATCGAGAAAAGAGAAGTCACCCTCAATCAATATATCAACCAGGGTGAAACGCTTACCAGGCAAGGATCTAACCTTTTCACGAGTCACGTTAGCCGTGACTACCGATTAAAGTCACCTACCCCGATATGCGAGGATAGATATGACAGACTCTTTCGGCAATCGCTCCGATGGGCAGAATTAGATTCAATTCGTTGATCGCCATATTTCTGATCCAGTGCGTATGCTCGTGCATGTGCTCAAGCTTGTGCCCGGCGGCGCGCGCTCAAAGTCAGAATGGAGGCCAGGCCGGAGAGCAGGCTGGCGAGCAAACGAATTCAAAAAAGCCTGAGATCCAGAAGGACGAGACAAAGGACTCTGTCAGCGAAGGCGGCTCCTACGCGAACTGGTTCTCCCGTCCTGTCGCCACTGAAACGCCCTTCACCATTCCGGCCGAGCCGGGGCCCGGACCGCTCCGGAAGCTTCGTGGCGAGCTTTACGGACAGATCAAGGCAGCAAAGAAACGTGGCGTGGGTATCGATCCTTACTTGAAATGGTGCAATGAGCTGGAGACGATGGCGGCGGAAGGCCAGCCCGAGGAGAAAGTCAGGGAAAGACTCTTTTTCATTCTCAATCACCTGCATTCCCAGATGAACAGGGGCGCCAGGATTCGTTACGACCTCCGCGCCGGCGGCCCCAAAAGACCGGGCTGGAGCATCCTGGGAGACGACCGGGTGCCTGTCCATCTCAAGCCGAAGTGAGATGATTCCTCAGTCTCCCTCACCGTCCATGTCGCCTTCGAGATAGTCTCGGGTGAGGTTGCGGGCACCACCGCGGCGCTTGGAACCGGAGCCCTGGTTTTTGTTCTTCTTGCCGCGACCGTCGCCTTCTTCTTCGAAGTCACGGTCTTCACCGCGCTCCTTACCCTTGCCTTTGGTCCGCTTCAGGAAGGCTTCCCGTAAAAGCCGCTCCATATCGGTCTGGGGCGGACGGCTCCAGTCGAACATATCGGTCATGGGCGAGGCTTCCACCTGCTTACCAGGCCCGACGAGAGTCTCCTCGCCACCGCCAACGTTTTTGCTCCCTTCAAATACCGGAGGCTTCACCACCTTCTCTGGCGGATCTACAATTTTTGCGGACAGGTTCGTCTGACCGGCGTCCGCGTCTCCCTGATTTTGGGTTTCCTCGGCTGCCGGTGGCTTAGCGATTTTCTCCTGCTTTCCCAGGCCGCCGTCTCCTCTGTCTCGATTGCGAGGGCCGCCTCTCTGGTCGCGCGGGTTGCCGCCACGACCACCGCCGGGGCCGCCGCGCCCGCCAAAGTCGCCGCCCGGTCTGGGATCTCTTATCTTGCCTACGATCATGTCGTGGACGATCTGCTGAGCCCGGCCCATGGCAGTCGGATCCGGAACCATACCCTCCAGAGCAGCCATGGCGAGCTGCTCGTTGGCCGCCACTTCTGGGCTGTTGGGACTGTTGCGCCGGGTCTTGTTGGCATTGAAGATGGCGTCGAGCACCGTGGTCACATCCGAGATGTTCTTCGCTCCCGGAAGCATGATCTTCAGAAGCTCGGCATACTCAGGAGCGGCCGTCTCGGGATTGAGCTTGGAGGTGATGTTCTTGAGCTTGGGATGATCCTGGCCGCCGAGATCGATAAGACGATTGCGAATGGTGGCATCCTGAATATCGAGAAGCTCGTTCAGGCGATCCATTCGATCGACGACGGTGTTTCCTTCTTCCCGGGGAGGTCTCCCCACCGGATTGTTTCTGGTATCAGAAAGATTGGCCTCTTCGAATTTCGCCCGGATATCAGCCGGCAGAGTATCGCTGGCAGGTTTAGCCACCGGCTGCGTGGTGTTGATGTCCATATAATTGGACCGGATATACCGGGAAAGCTGTCTTGGCAGAGCAAGATCGAGAATCTCGTGCGGCTTGGCGCCATCAGGGGCGGTGGCTTCCGCTTCTTTGAAGCGCTCCCGGACATAGTCGGCAAGCCAGTCGGGAAAATCAGGTATCGACTTGGCCGGTCTGGAGAGGAAGCGATGATAGGACTCCAGGGGTCCCTTGCCATCAGGCGAAGCTTCGGAAGCCTCGACAATCGGATCCCGGGCGAGAACCTTGGCACTGGGCACCCAGAGCTTGGCCAGATTGGGAGGCGGAGCCTCGGCAGGCAGGCCTTCCGGTCTGTGGGTGACATAGTCGAGCCATTGCTTGAACTCAGCCGGGCTCAAATCGCCGAAATTCTCGGTGAGCTGCCGGGCATGACCGGGGGTTTGATCGTTAGCGAAAAGCTGCCAGAGCCGTCTTCCTTTGGACAGACTGGATGTTGCATCACCGGCGCCGGCTGTGTCGTTGCCGGTTCTGCCCGTATTATCGACAGGCTCCACCGATGCAGTCTTACCATCCGGAATGCTCAGGCTACTGGCGGTGGATTTGACACCGGCTTCGGCTTCGGCCCTGGTCATCCAGTCGACAATGTCGGGATCGAGCCCTTCGCGCTGGCGAAGCTGGCTGGTACCATCGGCGGACTTTTCGTAGAACTGGGTCTCGGAGCTCTCGGCGAAACGATGACCGACCCTGCCGTCAGGCATATAGATTAGAGTGGCGTAGCTGGGCTTCTCTCCACCGGTCTGGTAGTAGAAAATCTGCCCGCCGTCTTTCGTCTCCAGAACTTTGAACTCGGCAGCGGAGTTGGCGTAGTCATACACCCTGTGACCGCCCTTGCTATAAACCAGATCACCCCTTCCTTCCATGGGGTGGAGCGGCCGGGCGAAATCAGACGGAACCGAATTCGGATCGGAATCGATCAGGCCGGGCTCCGGCGCCTTCACACCTTCGATGGTCGGGAAGCGACCCAGGCTGTTTGAATGCTCCGGAGCATAATAATCCACCGGTCCGGCGATCTGGCTGGCCGGATGCCTGGCGGCATAGTCGATGACCGAAGGCACCAGATCGGGATTGTTGTTCATCCAGGTGAACAGGTTGTACCGGAACTGGGCATAGTTCGCGGACTCCATGGGGAGATCTTTGACGAGATTGACGAAACCGGCGAAACGCTGTGCCTGCTCTTCGGTGAGCTTGAGACTGACAGGCTCGGAGGAGCGTGGCGCACTCTTGCCTTCTTTGAGCAGATAAGCTTCTTTGACCACGATCTCGAGACGCTTGTTTCCGGTCTCCTGGGCATAACGGAGAAGCTCGGGGCCTTTGTCGGCACCCTCGTTGCGAGCATAATCGAAGAATGGCGCTGTACGACTCGGCTGCTGGCTCTGGGGATCGGCGGCGAGCTTGGCCAGAGCCTGACCCCGGACCGTCAGGGCGGTGGGCTCGTCTATCTTGTAAGAGTCTTTGACCAGGTCGATGAAAGCCTTGCTATCGAGCTGGTTGGCCATCTCGAGCATGATGGTGCCCATGCTCTTGCCCTCACCGGCGGCGAATTCCTTGAAGGTAGCGACATTGGCCTCGGTAGGCTCTTGCACGGCGCGAATGGCCGAATTGGCGCCACGCTGGAAGGTCTCGACCACAGCCGGATCGCCGGTGACATTGAATTTGATCGGCTCGGCAGCGGTCTCCGTTCCGGCAAGGGCAGTTTCGGGGGTAGCTATGCGGCGGTCCCCGGCAGTGCTCTTCTCAGCAGGCTCCACCTCGAGGCGGGCGGCTTCGATCTTGCCTGAAAGAATTTCCGGACCGGTGCGAGTCTCTGCTGAAGCACCAGGTTCGGCAGCCTTCTCCGGGGCCCGGCCGGGAACCGAATGGAAGGCTCCCAGTCCGCCGCCCACCAGAACCATGGTGTATGTAGTCTTGCCCAGACTCTCCAGACTGGGATCGTGACCGAGAACGACTACACCTGCGGCTTCGCTGGCAAGCGCAGCAGGAACACCGGCCAGGGCCGGGTTGAGGATGCGATTCTCCATGGCCCGTCCCACCAGGGTAGTTTCGCCGGCGGCGGCGCCGAAAGCCTTGAGCCCGATAGTGGCAGCAGTGAGGGTGCCGAAAGTGGCCGCCCCCACCAGACCATGCTTGGCTCTGGCAGCAAAGAAATTGCCTTCCGAAGGATCCGTGGGCGACAGTATCGCGTCATGCAGGAAACCGGCTGTAGCACCTTCTGCGATCGCCACCGTGCTCGGCCGGTAAAGAAGGCTCTTGCTGCCCAGGGCGGTCATTTCGGCGGCGGTGGTCCGGTAGCCGCCCAGAGCGCCTTTACTGACCTTGAAGGCTGCTACGAACCAGGGGAGCATGCCGGCGGTGCCGCCGACCGTCTGGGCATGCCATTCGGCGCTGCCGAAAACCGTCGGTTTGGGAGCATCCATGAACTTGGTGGAAGCAGCCAGATCCGAATGGAAAGGAGCACCCACTGTATGGTCGATGAATTGAGAGACTCCGGTGACCGGTCTCTGGGCCAGGGAATAGAAAAAGCTGTGAGTCGCCTCCCCGGCCAGGCTCCGCTTTACCGTGTCGAAGGGCACAGGCTGAGAAGTTTCCGAAAAAGACGTACCGGTACCGGTAGACATCGAGAGCAGGCGGTTGCCGCTCTGACCGGCAGGTTTGACGGTGGAAGAATCGCTGGCAGCAGCAAGAAGCCGGTTAGAGGTCTCTTCTCCTCCATCCGTCTTCACTGTCGCATCATTCGCCCGCTCTATCGAGTCGCCCATTTGCTCCCGTGCTCTCTGGCTTTGATATGCCCAAGGCTACGACTATTTAAGAGCGCCAGCAATGGGGAATCTCCCATCTCTGAATAAGTAGAAAGATAGATAAGGCCAAGATCAGTACTCGGTATAAGAATCACCGGGCGCGAGAGCGTCTCATAAGATAGTCCTGCCCGGTTAAAGATGAGGGACCAATAGGGGTATGATCACAACATCCCCCCTTTGTCAGAAATTTCATACATACGTATGACTCGCAAAAGGCGTGTCTATGGCGAAAATTCTTCTAGTCGAAGATGAAGAGGACATTTCAGATCTGATCACGGCGTGGCTGGCCAAGGACCACCATGTTGTGGAAGTGGCAAGCTCCGGCGAGGCCGCCCTCGATTTGCTGAGGGTCTATCCTTTCGATGTCCTGATTCTGGACTGGATGCTTCCCGGTATCAGCGGTGTCGAGGTCTGCCGGGACTTCCGGACCAGGGGCGGCACAACACCCATTCTGATGCTCACCGCCAAGAGCCATGTCAATGAGAAGGAACGGGGACTCGACGCCGGAGCCGACGATTATCTCACCAAGCCTTTCGAGCTCAAAGAGCTTTCTGCCAGGATCAGGGCTCTCCTGCGCCGCCCGGTGTCTTTTTCGGGTACCGTCCTGAAAGTCGGCACCATCGTTCTCGATACATCCACACACCAGGTCACCAAAGATGGCGAAGAGCTCCAGCTTCTCCCGAAGGAATTCGCCCTCCTCGCCTTTTTCATGAGACACCCGAACCAGGTCTTCAGTGCCGAAGCACTTCTGGACAGGGTCTGGTCCTCGGATTCGGAAGCATCCCCCGAAACGATCCGCACCTATATAAAACGATTGCGCAAAAAAATCGACGACAAGGACAAACCCTCCATGGTCGGTACTGTGCATGGCGTAGGCTATAAGCTGGTGGCTGCCGAAGAGCAAGAATAGAAGCAAGTCTTCGTAGAACTACGAGAGAAATCTCCCGGGGCGGCGATTTGTTCCACACTTTTGTCACATTCTTTTCCTAGGATGGAAACATCGAAAGGGATGTGACGGGTGGAGACCAAAAGATGTCGCACAAAGCAAGAATAACTGACCAGTTCGGAAGGTACTACAACCTCAAGTCCTTGCAACCGCTCAATCTTGCCGAGCTTCAGTATCTCCACAACGACAGCCTGACACCGACGACGAAAAGCGGATTCATCGGCAAATGTGTTGAATCTTTCAAGACCAACTTCCCTCGCATCAAGCAGTGGGCCGAGGATCTCTTCTTCGAACCGGTGGCTCCCCAGCGCTGACCTATCACTCGATCGAACAATTTTTCTGACAAAGGGGCGGACTCAGTTTATACTGAGTCCGTCGGGGTTTCAGGTATATTTTCTACCTGACGGGAGAGCCACCTGGGCATGAACCGAAAAGACGTAGCCGCGCTCTGTCTCACTTGCCTGTTCGTCATGGCGGCTTCGCCCGGCGAGGGAAGACAGCCGACCAGATCGACAGCCCGACCGGGGATCAAAGTCCCGCAGCCGGTGGAGCGTGAGCGGCGGTTCTGGGACAACGCTCCCGGCAATCCTCTTTTTACCAGAACGAGCACCACATACGAAGCACCGACAAAAGAAGACAAGTCCTTCGAAGAAGCAATCACTAGAGCCCAGATAGACTACGGCCCCAACTCGATTCAAGCCCTGGAGCAGATCTGGAAAGCAGCATCATATTATGTAACCGCCCACGAATGGCAGAAAGCCAGACCGCTTCTGGAAGAGCTCGAGAAGCACGATCCCAGGAAGACATCGGACAGCGGTCCGATTCGCTTCTCGGAAGTGCGTAAAGCACTTCTCACAGCCAATCGGGAAATCGAGAGGACGTCCGATGCCCATCAAAAGCAATACGGCAAGGCAGTCCCTGTCGATTACTCCACATTCGGTGCCCTGGTAAAACCACCGCCCCGGCTCGGTCTCAACGGTGCGCTCCCCAAGCAGATCAACGACCCGATCACAGTCCGGGAAGCGGAAGGAGCGAGCGCCGCCATAGGTCCGGCAGGTCCCCTGGGTCCAGGCGGTCCCAATGCGCCTCTGGGTCCGAAAGGACCGGGCGGTCCAGGAGCGTTCCGTGTCCTGCCCCCTGGCACATACAAGAATCAGATCATCAAATCAGGACGTACCACCACCGGCAATGGCGTAACCAATCACCCGGTCTCGCCCTGAGCTGACCTTTCGCTACTCCTAATCATTCGACCTTTTGCTCGATGAGGGCGGCGACCAGGGATTTGAGCAGACCGTATTGCTGGAGCTCGTCGAAATAACGAGTGTCGACGATATCGTAGGCAGCGCCGGCATCGATCATATCGTCATCGAGAGCCTTCAAGATCGGGGCGCCGGCATTGGAGATAGACAGGAAAGTGATGACCAGCTCTTTGGGATGAGTCATGCGAGAAGTGGCATCGAGTATGACATTACGCGCGTCACTGAGACTCACCTGACCATCGGTGAGAACTGCTATGGCGAGCGGCTTTACCCGTCCTCTTTTCTTGCGCTCGAAATAGTCTTCGATTACGAAAGCCAGGGGATCGGCCACATCGGTGCCACCATTGGGGTGGAGTTTTCTATAGACCTCGGTGATCTCGGAAGCCCTTGCCTGCCTCGCTACGGCGAACTCGTGATTGAAAGGAACCAGGGTGATCCCCTGTGGGAAATATTTGCCGGCATCCCTGTAGAAAGAAATGCTCTGATCGCGACACCAGTCCCAGCGGCTCCCCATGCCGACATTGCCCTGATCGAGGATGAATCCCCCGCTCATGCTTCCGGAACAATCGATGAGAATGGCGCAGTCATAATTGGCAAGCAGCGGCACCGACTTGGCGATCAGCTCAGGATGCTTGATCAGACCCATTTTCAGGACTTCCTTCTCGTCGGTCCTGGGCTTCATCGCTTTCAGCTCGTCGATGGGTTTCTCAGTCTTGATTTTGAGCTTCAGAGTATAGAGCTTTTTGTCCCGGCGCACGCTCAATATGACCAGGTTGTCCTTGACCTTGCCGTCTACGATCAGGTCGTCTTTCTTGAGACCGCTGAGCCAGGCAAGCGAAGGGGGAAAGACATTTTCCACCTTGCCGGTGAGAGCATTCTTGTTCGGGTTGTCTGTTTTATAGCCGAGCTTCGCTGCCATGGTGAGATGCGGCTTCACAGAATCGATCGCCTGGCGGGCTTGAATAGTCCGGGGGTCCCTGGCACCGTACTGGGAAGCTCTTATGAGAGCCAGTTTGAAAGCATTCATCGCGCGGTTGAAATCGCCGTCGTTATACAACTGCAGGCCTATTTCATAAGCCTTCGAATAACCCTGCACCGGAATCGCCAGGGCATCCGGATTGAAAACGTCCTCAATCCTTCCGCTGAGCTGCTTCTGAGGATCCGGCGCGCTCTCGTCGATCTGAGGATTCATGGACTCGAGTTTCACCGGCGGCACGATCTTGGGCCTGGAGGGCATCTGGCAGAGACCCCGGCCGCCGGCGAGCAGCGCCAGTAAGCAAGCGACTATGACAGTTATCCGGTAGGGAATCATGTAAACGGCCTCGACTGGATGACATTGTAACTGCAAGACATACCGAGTGCTGGTACCATAGATATCAAGAGAACGGAGACCCGAAGCTTTTGCCTATTCCGTCCAGAATCAGAGCAGGTTTTGTCTGCGGCGCACTGATGTCCTTACTGGGCTTCTTCACGGCAGCCCCGGCCGGCGCCCGCCTGCCGGAAGCGACCGACAACACCGGTCCGCTCCTGATTGCCCAGACATACCGGCGCGAGCCCCCTCATTACTATCCCAGGAGCTGGAGCCGGCGCTCTCATCATTATTATCCGAGCCGGCACCGCTCGAGCCCGCATACACCGGCGCCGGCCAGTGTCAGCGGTCGAGACACCAGGAAAATGACGACCTGGGAGGCCCCTACCAAGCAAGATCGCAAAGCCGAGGCCGAGATCGAGCAGGCCCAGATCGATTACGGTCCTGATGACGAGCGGGCCATGAAAAAAATGTGGGAGCATGCCAAACGCTACTATGACACCCGCGAGTACGAGAAAGCCGAAGCCATGGCCGATCGGATACTTGCCCTGTCCCGCAAAGAGCAGGGTCAGACGACCATAGCAGGTCTCGACTATCATGACGTCACAAAGCTGAAATCGGATGCTCACCGCAAGTCCCTCGCCGGCGGCAGCAACAGTCGTCAACACATCTACGGCAACTTCGTGGTCGAATACGGCAAAGCCGGCGAACCACCGGTAAGAGTAATCTCCCAGTCGGGTGGAGTCTCCGGTCAGAGAGTGGGCCCCGGAGTCACCTATTTCGATCACGACACTTTTTCGACTACCGTTCAAAAACCTTCCTCTTCAGGATGCTCGCCTTCTTCCGATCCTTTCCAGAAACTGCGCCAGAGACTAAATGGAGGGTCGAACCACAGTCCCCTGATCACCCAGAGACGGTCACCGTCCGGTTATCCCTACTCTCCGGTGAGAGCTCCAATCTCCCATCCGGGCTTCCAGGATCTCAATCCTTCCTTCGAGATTTATCACTGACAGCAGCTTCCTGACAGCAATCCAGCTTCCTCCAGGACAGGCACCGGATGAAATATCTCCTGGTGGAATTTTTTTTGGTTCGATATACGAAGAGTATAAGCCTGTACCAGCGGGGGTTTCAGAGAGGCACCACTATTGGTTGTATAAAAGGGCCATCTCTACCTCACTTGACATAAACAAAAAATATCTGCATGCTCTAAATAGGGATAGACACGGAGGTCTCAAGCTCATCGATACGTTTGACTTACTCGA
>JAGQHH010000351.1 GCA_020431945.1 Cyanobacteria bacterium HKST-UBA02
CGACGACGGCGCGGTTGTACCAGCTCCGGTCGAAAAAGACTATCTCTCCGGCGTTGGGAAGCTGTTTGACATAACGCTGGAAATACCACTGCCCGGACTCCATCTCGCTGGGCTTGGGCAGAGCGACGATTCTCATGGCCCGGGGATTGAGGTGCTCGACAAAACGCCTTATCGTGCCGCCTTTTCCGGCTGCATCCCGGCCTTCTAGAATCACCGCCACCCTGCGGTTGGTTTCCTGGACCCAGCGCTGCAATTTAATCAGCTCGATCTGGAGCTGGACGAGCTCGTTCTCATAATGCAAATTGTCCAGAACACGATTGAGCTTGATCTTTCGCGACTTGAGAAGCTGTACCAGGCCGTTGCGGGTATTGAGAAGCCTGACGTCTTTCTCGGTGAGAACGCCTTCCTCGGCCTGGGGATCGAAAACAGCCGAATCGGTAACCAGGGAGAGACGATGGTTTTCCGCACCATTAGCGCCACCACTGGTCTTATCGGTCGCAGGCTTGCTGCGGGTCTTTTTGCTCTTGTTTGCCATAGGTGCTTTATACCCATATTGGCAATTCTATTTGTCTCGGATATCCTTAATAACCTGAAGAGGCGGAATTCAAGTATGGCCAAGGTATCCAAGCGTGTTCTATTGACCGGAGCGGGCGTCTGCGTCCTCCTGGGGCTCATGCTACCCATATCCAATTTCTTCCTGCCCCGCGACCAGATCAAGGTCGAGGGCGGCACCCCTGAATTCGCCGCGGCTTCCAGAGTTTTACAGAAAAAATGTGCCGACTGCCATTCGCCGGATATGACATCCTATCCGATTTATTTCAATCTCCCGATAGCCAACCAGCTGATCAAGGAGGACATCGAAGAAGCCCAGGAGCACGTCACTTTCAGCCGAGCCAAGCTCTCCGGCAAAGAAAGATTCTCCACCGTCGCCCAGGCCAAGATCTATTCGGTCATGGATTCAGGCGAGATGCCTCCGGCAAAATACACGCTCATGCACTGGGATGCCGGCATCACTCAGTCCGATAAAGATGTCATCCTGGACTGGATCAAATCGGAAGGTAAATCCATCGGAGTGGAGGCGATTCCGGAAGACAAAAACCCCTTCGATCCGGACACCCGGAAGGCCGCTCTGGGCAAAAAGCTTTTCCATGACAAACGGCTCTCCGGCGACGATACGGTCTCCTGTGCCAGCTGTCACGCTCTCGACAAGGGCGGCACCGACCATCTCAAGACGTCTACCGGGATAAAAGGGCAGAAAGGACCTGTAAACGCTCCCACAGTTTTCAACTCGGCTTACAACCTTGCCCAGTTCTGGGACGGCCGCTCCCCGGACCTTGCGGATCAAGTAAGCGGCCCGGTCGACAACCCGGTAGAGATGGGCTCGAACTGGGAGCAGGTAATGAGCAAGCTCAAGGAGGACAGCGAATACCAGAAGGAATTCGCCGACCTCTATCCGGAAGGCATGAACGCCAAGAGCATTGCCGACGCCATAGCCAATTTCGAAAAGACCCTGATCACGCCCGGGTCCGCCTTCGACCGCTTTCTTGCCGGCGACCTCAAGGCTCTCAAGAAAGACGAGCGCAAAGGCTACGATCTCTTCGTGAAGAATCAGTGTGTCACCTGCCATATCGGTCCCGCTCTGGGCGGCAAATCCTACGAGAAGATGGGAGTAAAAGGCGATTATTTCGCCTGGCGCGGCAACCCCACGCCAGCCGATCTCGGTCGCTACAATTTCACGAAGAAAGAAGAAGACAAATACAAATTCAAAGTCCCGACTCTTCGCAATGTCGCTCTCACCTGGCCTTATTTCCACGACGGCTCCACCTCGGATCTGGGTGAAGCAGTGAAAATCATGGCAAAATATCAGAACGGTGTGGATCTCTCAGACGATGATACCGGGCTGATCGTGAAATTCCTCAACAGCCTGACCGGACAATATGAAGGCAAAATACTGACCACGGCGGACAAACCTAATTGAGACGCGAATCGAGATATCGTGGGAAAACTTTGCAGATGGCTGCGCTCCTGTCAATCATTATCGCGGCTCAGCCGGGACTGGCAGGCATCGCCGGTGAAGGCAACTGGGCGGCAAAGAAGGCGGAGCTCAGCACTGATGAATTCCTCAATCTTCTTTTTCGGAGCGAATTCCAACCCTACCACACCATTGCCAGACTCAAGGTCTCCTTTATCCCCGGAAAATCGCCCGCTGACGCCGTGCTTTTTATTCTGGCACCGATTGTAGTACCAGAGCCCGACCTGCCGACCCGGGCGAATCTCGACAAATCACTTGAGCACCAGGCCTCGATATTCCGGGATATAGCCGCAAGGCTTCTAAGAAGCTCCCAGGTTCAAAAGCGCTGGCCTGGAGCGAAGATCGAAGAGAACTTCGTGATTCGTTTCACCGACGCCAACGAAACAGACAAGACCATCGCGGTATTCACCGCGGACCGCTACGAGAGCGAACCGGAGAGAATCGAGACCCTGACGGCTGAGCTCCCGGCGCGCATTGGCGATCTCTGGAAGCAATAGGATATAGTTGACTCATGATCTCGATCCGGTATCGTCGATTCTTCATCTCCCTCCTTCTCATGGTCGGTTCGATGCTCGCCCTCGCCCTTGCTCAGACGGGTCAGGCCGGCGCCCAGGGAGGCTCCGGTCTGACTATCGAAGCTCTGCGCAGCCAGATTGAAGGAAGGCTCAACGGTATCTGGTCCAATGTCTCCTCCGGTCAGGGAGGTGGTGCCGTGATCGATTTCACCATCGAGGGCTCCGGCCAGATGACCGGACTCAAGCTCTTCAAGTCGAGCGGTAACGAGGGCTTCGATCATGCCTGCGTGGGCACGATCAAACGTCTCGTCCCCCTGCCCGCTCTTCCTCCCGAGCTCGGAGTCAGCTCCATGGCTCTCAGAGCGACATTCGCTTCGACCCCGGCGAAGAAAGTCGGTCTCGGCTTCGCCCCCCTCGCAAGCCACAAGACCCAGACCCCGGCCGCTTCTTCCGTGCCAGCTTCCATACCGAATAATGTCCCGAAAGCGCCGGAGCAAAAACCCGGTCCGGGCAATGCCAAGCTCGCAGTGAAAAAACTCAACCAGGCGGTGGTTGCCATCAACGACAATAATTTCAAAACCGCCATCACTCTGTTAGAAGAGAGCCTCAAGCTCAACCCGGACTACAAGCTCGCCCGGGACAACCTGGCGGTGGCATACAACAACTACGGCATGGAACTCCAGAGCAACCCGGCGGAAGCCATTGCCATGTTCCACAGAGCCATCGCCCTGGAGCCCGGAAATACGCAAACCCGAGGTAATCTGGAGAAAGCGATCAAATTGGCCGGTAAAGATCCTGCTTCGTTCAAAGACAGGGTCGACCTGGGAGACCAGGCAGCAAAGTCCGGGGACAAAACCGGAGCGCGCTTCGAGTACGAGCAGGCCCTGGCTATCAAAGACGACCCTCAGGTGAAAGCCAGAATCCAGGCCCTTTTCGCCCCACCACCCCCGAAAGAGCCTCAGCAGCGTTTACAGGCCCAGAAAAAGCCGGAGCCTGTCAAAACGCCGGTCACCCCTCCAGTAAAGACCCCGGTCAAAGCAGCCCCTCCCCCATCGGGCGTAGCAGCCGTCAATCAGAAGCTCGACACAGTCTACAAGCATCTGGACGAGCTCGAGAAACGCTGTTTCAAAAAGACTTTCGAGAACGACGACATCGTCACCCGCTTGAACAGGCTCGATACCAAGTTCTTCGGCAAACCGCAACCAGGCAATCCCCGACGCAGGCTGGACGGTCTCCTTCTCATGCAATAGCCTAGCGCAGCTTTTTCAGGCGCTCCAGCTCGCGGCTACGCTTGTCCAGGCTCTTGAGGTTGTGGCTCCTGGCGATCTCGACACAGGTTTCCTTGGCCTTGATCGCTTCCTCGATCTTGCCACCATCCACGAGGCTCGAGGCCAGCATCGAATAAGCATCGGATATCGCCGAAGCGTTTCTGGAAGCCTCCCCTGCCGACACTTTCTGCCAGTAATTCACCGCAATCCTGGCATACTTTTCGGCACTGGCGGGATCTTTCTGCGCTCGGGAATTGAGGCACAACTGTTGCGCCGACCAGGTGACGAGCCTCACCGATGTCGGTGACGGGCTCTCGAGACCCTCTGCGATTTCCACGACCCTGCGGTAATGCTCCATGCTCTCCTGTTTATGGTCCGTTGCCCAGAGCACATTTGCCAGGTTCGCCTCGTTAATCACCAGCTCGGGAGAGTCACCATATCTTTTATCGACAGCCTTGCATAATTCTCTGGCAAGCCTGGTCTGCTCTGCGGGGCTATTATCCAGAGCCGCCAGGGAACATCGCGCTTGCAGGGCGGGAATTATCCAGATCTCTTCACCCCGGCGATGACAGATGGCGATAGCCCGGTCGAGAGAGACCCTGGCCGGATCCTTGCGACCATCGAGCAGGTAGCTCTGCCCGAGGATACCATAGGCGTAAGCCAGAATTTTGGCATCCTTTCCCTGTGCCTTCTCAATGGACTCGATAATTCGATTCATGCGAGCGATGACTTCCGAAAATCGCTTCTGCTGCATCAACGCCGTCAATTCGAGCTGATTGATCGGCGACGGGGGCGGCGCCAGCTCCCGGAAGCCGACGCTGCAGCCCGGCATGGCCCGGGCGATGGCCTCGGCATCATTTTCAGAGAGCGCCGTCTGCCGGATATCGAGACTGGCAAGCCCATCAAGTTTGAGGATATTGGCTTTTGCACCTCCATCGATCTCGGTCCGGGAGAGATCCAGACCTTTTAGATTGGGAAGGCTGGCAAGCTTTTGCAGAGACTGATTGTCCACCGGGGTATTGCCGAGATAGAGTTCCTCCAGCGACTGGAGACTATCGATATTCTCGAGGGTTCTGACATTGGTGTCCGAAAGTTTCAAAACACGCAGGCGCGGACTCTTGATGCAACTGAACACCTTATCAGATACGCTGCACATCGAGAGATCGATTACCATAGCATCTTTGAATTCACTCAGCGCGGCACTGTTTTCGTCGTCAACCAGCATTCGGGCGACGAGCTTTCGAGTCGCGGGATCGTAACAGTTGTGCAAGTCGCTCGGCTTCAGTTCTATGACCGGCTTCTCGACTTCCCTTTCCGGAAGCAGATCACCGCTCTCTCGAGTAGCTGAAAACAGACAAACACCTGCCACTGCCAGCAGTACCAGAGCAATCACCAGCGGCAAGAAGATTCGGGAGGTTCGTGAGTTCTGGGTCTTTTCCTGAGAATATTCCGGCTCCTCCCGGGTCTGACCGCTCGAAACCCTGAGGTCGGACAGCATGTCCTCCATGGACGCGTATCGAGAATCAGGATCTTTTGCCAGACAACGGTCGACGACGCTCCGCAGCCAATCCGGAATGGATTCGTCAACAGCCAGAGAGCCCAGGTCCGGCGGCTCCTGCTCGGCGTGCATGGCGAGCGTCTCGAGGGGACTGCCGCCTGTGAAGGGCGGTCGGCCCGCAAGCATCTCGAAGATTACACAACCCAGCGAGTAGACCTCGGAGCGTCGATCGTATGGCAAACCACGGGCAGTATCGGCGCTCATGTAGAAAGGCGTTCCCGCGAGAGTCGGAGACCCCTCCGATATTTGCTGTTGCTCTGAATCTTGAATAATTTTAGCCAGACCGAAATCGATCAGGTGCACGGATAAAACACCGGCAGACCAGCTCAGAATGACGTTGCCTGGCTGGATATCGCGATGCAAGACCTTATGACCGTGCGCATAGGAGAGCGCTTCGCAGAGCTTGATAGCGATGTCGCAGGATACGGACCAGGGGAGCGGTCCATTCGCCTCGAGATATTCGGACAGCACCGTGCCGTCCACGAAATCCAGCACCATATACGGCGCACCGCCGGGGGTGACGTCGAAATCGAGCAGACGAACTATCCCGGGATGATTGAGCTTGCTCGTCGCCCTCGCCTCCTCCTGAAATGAGACCATCTGCGCCTCTGTCAGGGACCTGAGCATCTTCACTGCCACCAGTTTTTTCAAGAGCAGATCGTAAGCCTTATAGACCTCGCCCGATGCACCGCTACCGAGACGCTGGAGTGGTCTGTAGCGCCCGATCGGGAAACTGTCCGCCGGTAACTCGAGAGCCGGGGCTTCTGCTTCGGTCTCAGTCGGAATCAGGACTTCGCGCTCCACCGCAACGGGGGGCTCTTCATCCCGGGAACCGAGTGGTGCCCGGCAGGAGCAGAGATCGAATCGAAAGATGAACTGAGTGAGAGAACCGCTCCGCCCCTGGGCTTGCCTCTTCCCGCAAGTTCGACAAACCGAGACCTGCTGTTCCTCCATCGAGGTCTCCATCTCATCATCGGTGGTGCCGGGCTCGACACAACGGCAGCGACTGAGCCATTGCGTGAGACTGCCGGAGCCTTCTTCCGACTTCGGGCTCCCGCAAATCTTACAGACCTCTTCTTTCAATGAAGCGGCTCCCGCCTATACGTCCAGATCCCTGGCCATGACGGCGCCTCCGCCTTCCTGCCTGGCGCGCTCCCTGGCGCTTTCCGCCACCGCCAGAAGCGAGGGCATGTCCTGCGCATCTTCCGGGAATGTCGCACAGCCTATGGTCAAAAACGTCGAATCCGTGCTGGTCATGGCCAGCTCGAGAACGCTCGAAGGCAGCGACTTGAGGATCGCCCGGGCGATTTTCTCGGTAGCGGCAAACTCGGTATTGAAAAGAAGCAGACCCAGATCATTCTCGTAATGAGAAATGATCCCCCGGAAGTTGGCTACCCCGCATATCTCTCGCCAGAGCAACTGGAAACCCTCCGGGCTCAAGCTCGAGCGACCGTCACCCTGATCCCGTCCGGATCTGATAGCCAGCAGGATCACCGAAAGGGGCACCTCGGGCTCGCTATTGATGTGATGATTGAGCAGATAGAGAAACGAAGAATAATCGTAGAGTCCGGTGTCATCACGTAAGAGCTTGTTCTCGACACTCTCGATCAGGGACGGATCGATTGCTTTGGGCTCGATATCAGCGGAGCGACCGCCCGACTGACGGAGCGTGATGAGCTCGAGCCTGAGAAGAGAAGCGATGGCGAAGACCCAGCGGCTACGGGTGAGCCAGAGACCCTCGACAATCTCCTGCACCGAGCGGCGCCCATCGATCATTGCATAGACTTTCGTTTCCAGCTCCGGGTCGTAACTCTGCTTTTCCCGGAGCAGCACAGGCACACGATCGACGGTGATGGACGGATCCCTGCTGACAAGCACCGAGCCCATCTGCAAACCGGCACCTTTGAGATATACAGTGCAGTCCATGAGCATGGCACCGTCCAGCACCAGGCGATCCAGAGCCGTGGAGATGGTCTTCTCGTCGGTCTTGAGTTTGTGCTCGAACTGGAAGTCGCCATCCTGCCAGCAAATTGCTTGCAGGAGACATTCTTCCCCGACGCCCCGGCTACCTTCGGCATGGGTCGGCACGCCGTCCTCGAAAAAGACATCGGCGAATGAAGACTGTCTCTGGATTCGCAGGCGCCCGGACATTCGATCGAGCTTGATGGACTGGAGAAGGTTGGTGATGCTGACGATGGCCAGATTTCCCTTGAGGACGTCCGGAGCGCTGGTCATCAACCGGGAGTCTCCGAAGATCGGCACGCTGTCGAAAGTCCTGGTGGCTTCGAAATTCTGGCTCGCTGCATGACTGGAACTAGAGCTTGCACTGGAACCGTTAATGGCGGAATGATCATCCACCACTCTGGGAAGCTTGCTCATGGTGTCGAATCCGACCTTGTCCTGGCCGGTCCTGACCATTGACTGCAAAGATGTATTGATCCGACCCAGGATCGATTCGAGATCGGTCCCCACGGCATACCAGAGTTCCAGAGCTCCGGCGCCGGAACGAGAAAGCATGCGCCATTCCGGAGATCCGCCGTCACGACCGATTATGGTGAGAAGGAACTCTTCGTTAATGCCCGGGTCTTTCCAGACGAATTGAAAGAGAACGTTCTTCTCCATCTGGCAGAATGTCAGGAAGCGCCGCAGGTCCTGAGCGCCTGGTTTGCCGACCAGTCTCTGCAGGCGAATGGCGGAACCACCTTGTTGTGAGCTATGTTCCTGACCGCCTGACATCACGCTCTCTTGTATAAACCTGTAAACCAGAGAGTATTCTACTAGAGCCGCCTACATTAAACCATGCTAATCAGCAAGGTTTTCGGGAACCCCCTGATATGGGCGGCGTCCTAGTCCTAAGAAGTAGGCAAAAGATTTTTTTCAATCCGACTCCCCCAAATACGCACCCGGTCGCCAGCCGAGTGCGTATTTTTCTTAGCAGTTACTCGCTACCAGAATTGCCGGGTGGAGCCCCGGGCCCGCCGGATCAGCCAGATGCCGCCGAAAGCAAACTGAAAAGCCAGGACCAGGACAGTCAGACCGACTGTGTTTATCCTCTCCACCTCGATACCAATTCCGATTCCGTTTAACTCCATAAGAAAGGTTAGAGCGAAAAAGGCCGCTCCCAGAGACTCGAGGATCAGGCAGGAGCAAAGCAGATTGAGCCAGCCGTCCCCGGCATAGAAATTGGTGCCGTTCTTGAAGGAGGCACTCAGAGCGCGCATGAATGAGCCCACTCTGAAAACAAAATAGAGAACAACGAAAATGCATGTCTGCATGAAAAAGCATTTGGCGAATGCGATGACGGCGGTAACAGTATCGAAGCTCTCGAAGAGATAGAGATAAGGCAGGAATGAAACGGCAAAGAGGATCAGGGCGATCTGCCAGAGACGATCGCTTCTTCGATGGGCACGCTCGACCTGATCGAGAAGAACCAGGGGCGGTCCTCCTGCAAATACGAACTCCAGATCTTTGACCAGCTCCGCCATGTGCTGATAGCGCTCATCGGGATCCTTGGCGAGGCAGTGACAGACAATCGACTCCATGGACTCGCTGATATCCAGGGTCCGGTATTTGCGGCGGAATCCGTCGACCTTGTAGTGAAGCTGCTTGAGAATGACTTTCACCGGATTTGGTGCGGCAAATGCGGAACGGCCGGTGAGACATTCGTACATCACGCAGCCAAGAGAATATATATCGGTACGCTGATCGAGCAGGTCTCCCCGACACTGCTCCGGGCTCATATACTCGGGGCTGCCGAAGACCTCTCCGGTGCGTGTGATGGTCGAGATCGTGCTGCCGTCCACCTGTCTGGCAATGCCAAAATCGACGATCTTCACGATCGGATAGCCGCCTGACTGCTCCACGATGATATTGCCGGGCTTGAGGTCGCGGTGG
>JAGQHH010000352.1 GCA_020431945.1 Cyanobacteria bacterium HKST-UBA02
TCAGCAACCTGATTGTTATGAGTACCAGGAGGTTGATGACCAGTACGCAGACGATTTGCGCATATAGTGGAAAGCGCAGTTTCATGCTGACCTGCCCGGATCGTTACTGAGCATATAGCCTACTCCTCGAACGGTCCTGATGAAACGCTGGGCTTTCGGATCATCACCGAGCTTTTTGCGAAGCGCTGAGATATGCACGTCGATCGAGCGGTCGAAGACCTCATAGTTGCGATCTCTGATCTCATTGAGAAGCTCTTCTCTGGACTTTACTCGATTGCGCGCCTGGGCCAGTACCAGGAGCAAGTCGAATTCCACCGGAGTGAGAGTGAGCTCTTCGTCGCCGAGCAGGGCAAGACGGGCCGCCTGATTGATCGCCAGGGGACCGACTACGATGTCCGGTGGTGTCTCGCCGGAGCTCTGTGCAATCGGACTGCTGGCCCGGCGCAGCATAGCTCGCAGCCTGGCAAGAAGCTCTCTGGGGGAGCTTGTCTTGGGCAGATAGTCGTCGGCGCCCATCTCGAGACCGATGATTCGATCAGGCTCTTCACCGAGGGCGGTGAGCATCAAGATCGGCACCGAGCTGCTTTCTCTAACCTTTTTAAGGACCTCGAAGCCGTCCATGGAGGGCAGCATCACATCGAGTATTACCGCCTGCCAGTTTTCACCGGTGGCTCGCTGCAGACCCTCGAGCCCGTTGTGGGCAGCATGGACGTCGTAGCCGAAACCCCACAGATAGTCGGCGATCAGTCGGCAGAACTTTGTGTCGTCGTCGATCAGAAGCAGCTGGATTCTCTGTGATGCGTGAGTCGACATGCAGAACGATTCTCCTCATCCACCGTAATCATAGCAGCAGCCCCGGCTGGCACATTTACAAACCCTTTACAGTCGAGGACGCCAGCCACATAACTCCTTAACGGGTTCTCGATAAGCTGGTCAGCAAGCAGGATGACTGCCGGGGGACCCTTTCAAACATGCTCGGTCCGTACAACAAAGTTTCTATATGCGGCGCAGTGTTCCTGGTGCTTCTGGCGCCTGCTGCCGGGGACTGTGCTCCCGCCGGGAAGGCGTCGAGCAAGAGCGGCTATCGACCCGTCTATAACTACGATCTGTTCGAGAAGGCAAGCAATCGTCATTCTCAAAAGCGTTCGAGAATTGCAGGTCTGCAGTCGGAGCTGGCCATGCTGAACAATGATGTGGACCGTGCCATAGTCAAAGGCAAGTCCGCTGTGGAGCGGGATCCCGACGACATGGATGCCAGGGTCGCCTATGGCGAAGCGCTTTTCGCCAAGGTGAAGAAAATGCAGGCGGTGGAGAAATGCAATCCTGCCGTATTCAACGAGTGCGTCAAGACCTGGCTCATCGTGCATCGCAATCTCGTAGGCGAAGAGTCCGAGATGAGCTACAAAGGAATCAGTATTCCTCTAGCCAATAAGTTCTTCGAAGACGAACAGCGCTCCGGACTGGCAAAGCTGCGTCTGCGAGACCTTTGCGGGCGTCTGCCCAAGTTCTACGAGACCAATACCAAGTATCTCAAGAGTGTTCTCATGCCCGAGACATCAGTTAGCGGCAACATCATTTCCGAAGGAAAGAGCAAGCCGTGATACCGAATACAATACCGTTTATGGAGTTGTGAATTTAATATGTTCAGCAGTGGAAATTCGATAAAAA
This sequence comes from Cyanobacteria bacterium HKST-UBA02, assembly GCA_020431945.1. Next base: position 1,669 of record JAGQHH010000352.1, read on the forward strand.
TCGGCAAGGTGCCGCTCGCTTTGTTGTGCCTGTCGGGGCTTCTGACACCGGTCCTGGCGCAGGAGACCGAGAATCATCTGGCCTTTGGAAAAGGGCCGCGTCCATCGATGGAGGTTGGTGTGAAAATGCTTAATCTTAGCGACGAACAGCTGGAGAAGCTTGCCAGGCTCAAGAGCGACATGATGGACTCCTCGGCTGTGAAGCACGCGAAAGCCATGACGCTCAGGCACAAGATGGCCGATCTTCTTACCAGCAGCGAGATCGATCAGGCGAAGATCCATGATGTGAAGAACCAGCTCGACACCATCGAGCAGGAGCTCTCCGCCAGCCGGATCGATTTCATGGTTAACAGTGCCAATGTCCTTACCGCAGAACAACGAGGGAAGCTGAGACATAAATGGCTCATGCGTCAGCTCGGACCTGTGGGAGCTATGGGAGGACCGGGCATGGGCTTTCCGCCATTCCCGCCTATGCCGCCTCCTTCCGTTTTCGACTTTCTGATGGGACCGCCACCCCCGCCGGGACCTCCTCCGGGTTTCGGACACGGGCCAGGTCCCGGATTCTGCCCTGGTCCAGGAAGAGGTCCGGGTGGTCCAGGAGCGGGTCCAGGACCAGGACCTGGACCCGCTCCTGATTCAGGTCCCGGAGCCTACGGCGGCTCGTCCGGAGAGGACACTGCATCCTGAGAAAGGGACCCAATCGACAAGCTTTGCGCGCTTGACCCGACCAAATGAGCGCAAAGTCGGCCGGACCGGTTTTTGACCGGTCCGGTCGGCTTTTTACAAACGGAGATGGCGACAGTCTTGCCGGGGCACTTTGCAATATAATATGTCCTCTTTATATGCGAGGAGGGGTTATGTCCCAGGCTACAAAACAGGATTGGGCCGCCGTCGAGTTCGAGGTTCGGGCCGAGGACGAGGACATGGCTTCCTGGCTGGTGATGCAGTGCGGAGCGCTCGGCTGCGAGGTCAAGCCCGCCAAGGACGGCCAGGTCTTGCTTCACGCCTCCTACAAGAAAGAGGAGCTGACCGAGGACGCCATGCGTAAGGTGGTGGCGGGTCTTGAAGAATATGGGCTCTCCCCCAGTCTCAGCACCCTGCGGGTGCGGCAGGTCCCTTCCGAGGACTGGTTGCTGAAGTGGAAAGAGGGTTTCGAGCCCTTCCGGGTGGGCACGCAGTTGGTCATCTGCCCGTCCTGGCGCAAGGACTCCCTGAGTCCCGGTTTCGTCGAGAAGCGCAAAGTCATCGTCATCGAGCCCGGAATGGCTTTCGGCACCGGACTCCATGTGACTACCCAGTTCTGCCTGCGGGCTCTGGAATCTTATCCGCCCACAGGTGATGTGCTCGATGTGGGCACTGGCTCGGGAATTCTGGCTATGGCCTGTGTGCTAATCAACCCCAATACCCGGGTCGCCGCCGTGGATACCGACCCGGTCGCCATCGAAGCAGCCCGGGAGAACCTCGTGCTCAACGAGCTGGAAGGCGAGGTAGACATGCGCCTGGGCTCTCTCGAGTCTGTGGAAGGCGAGAAGTTCGACCTCATTCTCTCGAACCTCACCTGCGAGGACATTGTGGCTCTCCTTCCTGACTATGTGAAGCTTCTGAAGCCCCGTGGCAAGGTGATTTGCGCCGGTGTGCTCAAAGAGAAGTTCGCCAAGCTCGAGAATGCCGTCTCGCATTATCCGCTCACCATCGAGCATACCGAGTCCATGGGTATCTGGGTCGGGTCGGTGCTTCAGCATTGAGGACGTGGTCGAAATCCGTTACTCTGTTATAATCGAAAATCGGACGTACACTGAAAACCGAATAGCAGAAGAGCTCAGGGCTTCCCGACTTTTCATCTTCTCAGATGTTCAAGGGGGCGTTTAGATTCGACAGGGTTGTTGGGTCGCGAGCTGCAGGCCGAGGGTGCTGTTCCCGCGTTAAAAAACAAGCAAAAACAAACAAGTGCCAATGACAATGTCGTTGCATTCCCTAACCGCGCTCTCCGCGCGGTTGCCTAACTACTTTTAGGCTAGGGACTCGCCCGGAGCTTGGCTACCCGCTCCGGATCGGGTAAACCACGGTAGTTGCCCCCGCGCGAAATTAGCGATTGATAGCGCGGCCTAAGACATAATCGCGAACCCGGTCGGTCGTTCGGACCATCACCAGCGGGTCGCAAGACAACTGGCGAAATACCGAACTAAGCTTGTAGATGCTTTCTTCCCTCCTTCTTTGGACGCGAGTGCGATTCTCGCCGCCTCCACCATTTTTAAGTAGAATAGGCTTTAAGGCGTCACAGGCTCAGGCTTTCGAGCATTCGCGTTTTTGCGTTTGCATGCAGGTGCAGTGTCGTCAATCCCAGCTGCGTCAAAAACTACGCACGCTCTAAGCTGCGACGCACCAAGACTGATAAGGTCGATGCAGTCCTGATTGCCGAATACTGCCTCAAAGAGTCCCCGACTCTTTGGAAACCATTGCCAAAAGCCTCAAGAGAGCTCAGCAAATGACTCGCGAACTCGAACATCTCAAGGGCTTACTCGCAGACGAAAAGAGCCGCGTCAAGTCGGGCAGCCACATTGAGACCGTGCGCGAGTGCATGGAATCCAGGGTGGTGTTCTTTGAAGCCCAAATCAAGCTCCTAGAAGATCAAATCAATGCCCACGTAGACGAGTCTAAGCAGCTTAAACGGCAAAAGAAGCTGCTCTTGACTGTACGTGGCATCGGCAATACAACCGCAAATGCTTTGCTCGCGGAGATTCCGGACATTACCAAATTCAAGACAGCAAAGCAGCTTGTAGCCTTTGCCGGGCTTGTGCCACGAGAACAATCGTCCGGCACACTCCATAGTAAGACAAGAATGTCCAAGGTTGGCAGCTCCAGGCTTCGCAAGCTACTCTATATGCCAGCAGTGTCGGCTAAACGATACAACCCGGTAATAGTCGCTCTTTGCTCTCGCATCGAAGCATCCGGAAAGTCAAAAATGGTCGCTATTGGTGCTGCCATGCGTAAATTGATCCACATCGTCTTTGGCGTTCTCAAATCCGGGAGGGTTTTCAATAAGCGCCTTCACATGCTCGAATCTTAACTCGCCTCGGTGCTGGCTGCTAAAATTTCAAGGTGGACATTTCTATAGCAGAAGAAAATCAAATTCAAAAGATGTCGATACGCACAAGGCAAGCGCTTGGCGCAACTTGCTTCGCTAATTTCTGCAGGAGATATGGTCTCGTGTGCAAGGAAATCGACGACTTTGTCGAACATTGTTGGAAGCTGGCAACTGTATCCACGCCAGACGAGTTTGTGGATTGGGAGCAAAATGGTCCAGAGCTTTTCCGGTCCGGGTTAGGTGATCCCTTGCCGGTCGAACTAGAGGACCGATTGCCAGCGACGCTTAAACCTACTTTGCCCGAGCTTTTGGAGTGCGTGGTCGAAATCGGAATGTGCGACGCATATGGCGCCACTACTGACGACTCTAGGATCTATCTCCAGAAGGTTATTTCCATTCTTCGAAAGCATGACGTGCCGATACCTAAGCTGGATCCCTTCACAGAATCGTCTTTTGAAGAAATGCATGGCTGGGGCAATCCCATCAAGCAAGAAGTTATAGCTCTGTGGCGTTTTTCGATAGACCGAAGCTAACTGTAGATCGGTTGGGAAAGTCTTGAATTTGATCACGATATCTTACCGCATGGTGACACTTCCGGTAATGGCTCGCTCAGCTCGATTGAATCACTCGCATCTGTCTTAACACGCTTTCGTTTCGACTTCCTACGAGCTGCCTTTAATTGCTTAGCAAACTCTTCCGTTTCTTGTAGTTCCTTGGAGCGACGGTCGCGAACACTCTTCAAGCAAGCACTTCCAAGTTCGGTCAATTGTCGTGTTTGGGCTTGGACCTGGTATCCATCGCTGTTGTCAACTACATGAGATTGGAGAGCCTGGTACACATTTTTCACGGCGACCATTAGTTCACTATGAGCTTCGCCATGAGTTGCTGCCTGCCACTCATGCAATACTTGCATAACGAGGCTCCACTCCGCGCGGCTGTATCCCGTGATAGAGACCTTGAACGAAGAATCGTTGTCTTCGCGTTGTCGGTTGGTCAATGTTCCGTAGTACAAAGTTCACCTCTCAATTTCAATGCGTCCTCTTTTAAATGCCAATGCCATTCATTGTCATGACAGTGTCATCATCAGTAATGCGTATGAAGTTAGACCCTTTCGCGCTTCCTTCAGCTCGAACCTATCGGCATCAAAACTCGACTGTGTCGAACCGACTACAGTTAACGGTCTTATTAAACGCTGGTAGCCAGGCAAGCCGCCACAGTCTTCAGGAGGGCAGGCGCGTGCGCCACCGATGCAGTCAGGATAATAGCCGTTTGGATCAGGCGGTAGAATGGCTTCGATTTCTAGTTCATGACGCCAGTCATCGCCGAAATCGTAGATATACAGGACCTTGTCGCCTGCTTGTAGATCAAAGAACTTGAGCTTGGATTTGGTGCCGCGTTCACTAATGATTTCGCGGTCACCGTGGGCGGCGTCGGGATCGCCATATCTCTTGCCAGCGATTTCAAATTCATGCAAATGGCAGTTCTGCCAGCCGAACGCGCCTTGTATACACTCGTGAACTTGTTCGAGCTTAGTGTTTCCTGGCAGCAAGAATCGGCGCCAAACTGGTGGTATTGTTCCAAGCAAGGTCACTCGCACTTGAAAGATAACGGCGCCAGGTTTGATTGTAAGAGACAATGAGAAGACCTCTGTCGACGGAGCGAAAGCATATTGTACTTATAGAGCCTATTACCATGCACGAATAAAATTCGGCTTTCGATATATCCGTCACTATGCGGCACGAAAAGCGGTGGCTGACATTGCGGTTCCGGTAACTAGAGATTCTCTTTATCATCTTATCATCTTGTCCTTAACGAATGGTTTCCACCACTTGAAGCTTTGATCTATTCGCGTTTCACTCTGCTGAGAAACGCCTGCACTGTTTCGAATGCTCTTCGCTTGATTCGCGTCTGCTCATCTTTATCGTCGATTCCCAGGAAAGCCGCGACAGATGTCGGTCCCACATGTTCCACAGATTCAAATTTCTGGGCGATGTTTGTCAGAGCTTCTTGAACAAGAGTATTTTCCAGATCGCTGCTGATCAGCTCGACAATGGCTTCAACGCCGCCTGGATAATATCGCAACACGTATTCAATGTCGTATGCGTCCTTTGGCTTTTTCCGCCTCGCAAGGACAATTCCCTTCATTACAACAAAAGGGACCACGCCTGCGATCTTGCAAGTGACAGTGTCCTTTCCGCCCTCGTTAGGCAATTCGCCAGTCACAGTAATGGTCTTCGTGCGATCAAAAACCAAATCTGCTCCGCGTGCTTTCAATGCGCGTACATCTTGAATGGACTCGTGCCTGCGGCTCTTGCCAGTTTCGCCTCCATACTCACCAGTGAGAAGATCTAGTTCTATAGTGAAATTCTGCCCTTCCACTGTCACATCTTTGAAGTATTTGAATTGCGCGTTCTTCTCCGTGTGCTGCAGGTAACCGTGCTGAGTGAGGATTTTGTTTATGGTGGCGTAGGCTTCTTCGCTTATCTTTTCTTGATTGAGCGCCAGGTCAACGTCCATAGAAGCCGCGTGTTCCTCTGCTGCGCCCTCAATCAAGAGGGTTGGCACCCAGCCTCCGACAATTGCCATATCGTCCACGTAGTCGCCGAGAATATGCACGACCTCAACAAGCACCGAGCGGCAAGCGCTAACTTTGCGCGGATCAAATTCGTTTGCCGTCGGAAAATTCATCCTGTCTCACTCAGCGTAGATTTCCATCTGGGCAGTATTTTTTGCTCCAGTAAAAATTCGGCCGCTTCTTGCCCGCGAGTTTTGTGGCTAGCGAGATCAAGATAGAGTTGAAGGTCGCTCACAACAGTTCCGTTCCAGTTTTTGCTGGTACGAATTCCTCGCAGAATAAACTCGTCTAGCGGTTTTAGCAGCAGAAAATTTGCTCCAGATGGTACTGGCTTCCAGCCAAGATCTTTTGCCACCAGATGTAGATCTGCATCTACGAATGCGGAGCTCATCGAGATTCCGCGTACGAATGGAGCGATTCTGTTCGATGCTGAAAATAACGTTAGTGCATAACTTTTGTCCTTGAGCTGGCAGTAATTTTGAAGATGTTCTTCCAGCTCCTGTATCCCACCTTGCGCGTAACAACCAAGGGATTCGTTGTCTCTGTAGGAATACTCGCGACTCCATTCATGCAGCACATCTTCAGGTTCTTTGAGTTTGAGACCGCCAGGCGCTGCCATCGCTAAATCCAGGTCGAGCAATTTTTGCTTCACCTTTGAGGCGAGTCCAATGCTTATTTGAGCGGTTTCGGAGAGATCTTGCACTTGCCAGGCTCTGGATGGATCTTCGAGCATGATTCTAACTACCCGGCTTGACTTCGGGGAGAACAAACTGCGCAGGGGGCGCTTCTCCACCTTTTTGTTTTCCAGGACTTCGCGTTCGATGAATATAGAGTCGAAGGCAAATCGGCAGTTACCTGATAAATCCAGGTAGCCAACATTCATTTCCTTGCAAATTTCAGCCGATCGTTTGCTTATGTATGTTGCTGCTACAACTGGGTAAAGTTTGTCTCTTTCAGGGCTCTTGTTTATTAGTGCTAGCAGCCTTGCGCAAGATTCTCTGATTAGCCTTGGTTCTCCGCTTGCTCTGGTGAGCACGCAAACAATCCACTTTTCATTAGATGGGGTGACGAAAGCTGCTTCGAAACCATTAATTTGACCTGGTTGGTCGATGTCCGCACCGTAGAGAATGCCACCATTGGAGGTGCTTTTGATTCGCAGGTCGTTGATGCCTGGAATCTGATTGATCAGGTTCTCGAAGACGGTTTCCAGTTCTTGTTTGTGTTCTTTGTACGCTGGCATAGGCTCAATACTATTTTGGCATGTTTCACCGTACGGTGAAAACATTTAAAGTAGTGAAAATTTGAATATCGTTTACTATTGTACCCTATTTCACCGTACGGTGAAACTATTAAATGTAGTGAAAATAGAGGATGTTTGCCCAAATGACTATATTTACTGCGCAGTAAATATCTGCCAAATCTTGAATATGGTTGCCAGAAGCCGGATCCAGGTTGCAATAGATAAACCGGCATCGACAAACTACCCCAAAATTCCTTCAAAAACTGTGGCCCATTTTGTGGCCATTCATGTGTCCATTCAGGACCATTAGCGCCACTTCGCGCAAGCAACAAAGATCCCGAAACCCGCACCATCAAGCGAAAGAAATCTTATTGAGAATGGCTGTCCAGGCGATTCTCGCCGCCTCCACCATTT
>JAGQHH010000353.1 GCA_020431945.1 Cyanobacteria bacterium HKST-UBA02
AACTGGCCGCGGTATTTCGTGCCGGCAACCAGCGCGCCCAGGTCGAGGGCGACAATTCGCTTGTTGCTGAGCTCATCGGGTACGTCGCCCGCCACTATGCGCTGAGCCAGCCCCTCGACAATGGCTGTCTTGCCGACCCCGGCCTCGCCGGTCAAGACGGGGTTATTCTTGGAGCGCCGCCCCAGAATCTGCAGGACACGCTCGAGTTCGTCCCGGCGTCCGATCATAGGATCGAGGCGCCCTTCTTGAGCCAGGCGATTGAGATCGCGGCTGAACTCGTCCAGTGCCGGCGTATTGCTCTTGGCTCCTCTGGCGACCACCAGAGCTCGATTTTCATCTCGATTCTCGCCTGCGGCAGATCTACCGTCAATTCCCAGCTCCTCCTCGATATTCCTGACGACGCGCGTCTGTTGAGGTTCTCGATCGAGATTGCCATCCGCTCTCCTCTGGAGCCGGTAGAGATTATCGAGAACGGCGATGTGATCGATTCCGGCATCCTCCAGTACCCTTGCGAGGTAGGTTGAAGGCGCCGTCAAAAGGAGCTCTTCGAACAATAGCTCCACGGTCACTTTCTGATTGTTCAATCTGGCAGACTGAACCGTCTCCCGAATCACATTCTCAGCAGACTTCGAGAAGGGCGGAGCTGTGCCGCCGGGGAAGCGCAGCGTCATGAACTTTACGATGTCCCAGTAGCGGACTCCGCTTTCGAGCGCGGCTTCGGCAACGCGCCCGGACTTTGATGCCTTGACGATCGCAAGAAAGATATGCTCGGGACCGGTTTCAGTTGCGCCGAACTCTCGCGCCAGGTTTCCTGCATGGTGCTCCAGGACTTCCCGGGAAGCCTCATCGGCGTTTGAGTATTTGTAGTCCATGATTAGGACTCCTTTCGTGTTGACGGATAATCAGCATGGCCTGGATAACGACCATGCAGGGAATTTCTCCCGCGCGGCTACCAGAACAACCAGACGAGCACCCCGCCGATAAGGGCATAGGTCTTGTACCGGCTCAGGCGCTTTTCACGCTGCAGGTTCCTGTCGGTCTCGTCCAGCACCAGCTCGGTCTTCTCCATGGTTTCTTTGAACTCGGCCGCCAGGCTGTCGGTGGATGCAATGAATGCCTCGAGCTCCTTGATGCGCTCTGTATGCAGCACGATAAGGCGCTTCTGATCGGCATCGAGCTTCTTGTACAACGTGAGCTGGCTGCTGGCGTTGGACAGATTCTCCTTCATCACTTTCACACTGGTCAGCAAGTTCACGAATTCGGCTCGATCAATGGCTATATCCGCAGCCGTCCCATAGGATACCGATGCGAATATGGTTGCCGTCGGAATCACAAGCAATAGAGCGAGCTTCAACAAGGTGCCTGTTTTCTGTCTTGTTTTCATGATCGATAGTCTCCTTCATGCTCTGATCGGAATAGATTGGCTTACATTCATCGGTCTTTCTCTGGGTCGACGATGCGAATCTTCTTAACTCCGAGGTCGCCGAGGATGCCTTTGGCTTCCTTCAGGAGCCCGTCGTCCGTCTTGCTGGCCTTTTCGATGCTATTCTTTATCTCTGCCAGGGTTGGAGCATTCGCCTTAACCAAGGCCAGCTCTCTATCGTTTTGTTTGATAGCTTCGGCAAGCTTGGCTACTTCAGCGTTCAGCTCATTTATTCTGGTCTCCAGCGCGGCCCGTTCATCAACGGACCTCTGATACAACTCGCGCCAGTCCTCACGCAGGGTCCTGGCCAGCTCCGCCGCTTCGCTCGCGTCGCTTGCCGGGCGGGGCGAAACCCTCTCCAGGGTTAGATAGGCCGACATCATGGCGCTGCCCACGCTCAGCAGCATGCAGATCATCATGAGCATCCAGACCTTTCGGGCCGACCACGGGTGCTCTTCTATCCACCCTGGTGCCTGTTCTGGTTCTGGTGCTGGTGTTGGTGTGGTGTTGACGTTGTGTTCCATAGAGCCTCCTAGATCGCAATTGTGCATGTGAAATTTTTCGTCAGTGCCTGTCTTATGGGGGAGCCTGAAGAAGGTCAAGAGAAGCAGAGTGCTCAATGGGATGCAGGCGAGCAACAGAAGCGTCATGCAGAAAACGGATAAGAACAGGTTTGTCGTACTTGTTCGTTTCTTTGCTTGCCTCAGGTGCAGGTGGTAATCACCTTCGGCATCAGGATCCCCGGGCTCTACCTTGACTATGAAGCGCGTTCCTGCGATTCCGGCCTTCCGCGCAGCCCTGGTAAGCTTGCTGTCGATGAACGCTTCGCCACCTTCAAGAGCGATCGAGGTGCTCTTGATATTCCGCGCCGAAAGGCGCAGCCGTACAGGTGGAGTTGCCGCCCTGCTGGCATTGTGGCCGCTGCCCACAAGCATGATCACTCTATTTTTGCCTGTTTGGAGCAGCAGGGACATTATGTCCATCCAGTGATCTTCCCTTCGCGCGCGCGCCTGGCGTTGCAACTCTTGCCAGTTTGGCGCGTCGAGGTCAATCCGCTCCCTGTCGCTGTCCAGAAAAACCACTTCGAAGTCGAGCGCCTGGGCGGAATCGATCAGATCCACATAAGATTCCGGTTTGTGCCCCCATATGCGTTTGATTGCGGCGACAAGCTCGGCTCTCGGTACGAGTCCTGCTTTATAGCCAGCAATAAGATCCTTGCGGGATGAAGGCATTGCCTCGAGGGCCAGATGACTGAACCCGAGCCTTCTAAGAGAGGGCAGGGCTTCCACGAGCTCATGGCGGTGAGCATTGGCGAAGTGTGTCTCCCCGAATACGAGCACCCGCGCATCGTTGTCAAGCAACCTGGCGATTTTAAAAGCGTCCAGGCGCTCAGCCGAGATGCATTGCGCTAGCGTCTCGGCTGAGTCGAGCGGACAGGGCTTCAGGGGTTGCATCGATTGAGCCCAGGCATCTAATCCGGTATGGAGAGATGCGCCAAGCAGCAATTGAGCTGACAAGAATAAAGCCTGTGTTTTATTCATGGTCGCATCCTCCTCCCGGAAAGGGTTGTTATTGTGCGCTCGTCAGCGTCGATTGAAGCTGCTGCCTGACAGGCGCCTGCATTGGCTGGAATGGTGGAAAGGAAACAAAGGCAAGCTGGCGCTGCCGCATGCACCCTTCGGGAAATGCTCCCAGTTGAATCTCACCATCAAGATGTACAGAAAGAAGCCGACAGCCAGACCAAGAAGATAGTAAGTCATGGAGTTGGCGCATTGCGCGATCGGAAGGGAGGGAGTGATGGTGCCACCGAAAATGATGGCAATTAGAGAACCAATCTCCCCGATCCCCGGTTTGTTAGACCGCACCGACCAGCTAAACACATACCCCAGAACAAGGCCTATTGCGCCTGCTGCTAAACAAGAAATGAACATGATCGCCTCCTACGCCGGCCGTCCAGAATGAATCCGCACGCCAGCGATAATGGTTAATGATTAATGAGTTGCTGAGATTTCGAAAAAGCGCGACATCGCGCCACGAGTCGAATGGACAATCAGATCTGCTACCAGGGCCGTTCTTTGACGCAGTCCTGTACGATTGCAATAGCGATTGCGCCTGCAATTATCGATACGAGTGCGCCGCCGGCACCAAAGACCTTTCCGATCGCCATCGTAGCGAAGATGGCATATGTCAGCCCGAAGGCTATGACAAGAATCTGTTTCATATTGCCCTCCTTCAGGAAAATGACGGCGGGACTCTTGCTTTTCAGTTTCCAGCAAGAATCCCACCGTGTTGAGAATTACGATGAGGCAATCGAAGATTGCAAGGCCTCATACCGGTTGCGAAGCTCTTCGATGCGCGCGGTCAGGTAAGCGCGAGTCTCCCGGTCGAGAGGCTCCGGCGACCAGCCGTATGGATCGCTCATTACATTCTCCATGACTGCGTTCAGGTTGTCCTTGCTCCACTCGGAGTGGGCGTCGACTTCTTTGACAGCCGATGCGAACAACTCGGCGAAGCGATCGGCGCGCATGATCTTGTGCTCGAGCAGCTCCCAGAGCATCGTCCAGACGCTTTCTGAGCGGACAAAGAGATTCATTATCCACCAGCTTCTGGCATAGAGGACCTTGGTCTTGAGATTGCACTCCGAGTCGATGAGATTTCTCTGGTCGTTACCCATCTCGGTGACACCGGTCAAACCGCGTTGACCCAGGGAGATCGGCCCGAGCTTATCAGAGCCGTACCAGCGCCCGATGGCTCGGTGGATGCCCGAGGCCGCCACTTCAAAGTCGTTGTCGACGCCGGAGTCCCTGGTGTTCAGAAAAACGAGCTGAGCGGCGCTGCCGCCGTATCCGCATACAGCATCCGCTTCTACATTATCGAGAGTCTTGGTGATGCTATCCCGACTCGGTGTCTTGAAGGTCAAGCCACCGGTCCGGCCGCGCGGCTCGACCGCGATAAACCGCACCAGATCATCTGTTCTGCCCAACCATCCTTCGTACGCGGCTGCCAGCGCATGGCCGGCTTCGTGAACTACCGTGTTGAAGATCTGATCGAACGTCAATGGAATGGTCGCCTTGACACCCATGAGGTGACGCAAGAGCCCCTCGAAGAAGTCTTCCTGGCTGACGCTCGTCTTGAGGATATGCCCTTCGACTTCAGATTCTGGGATGCCGCCTCCGGCGCGGAGCCTCTCCGCCTCGGCCTCGGCCAGCTCCTCGGCATAAAGCGCCGTCTCGTTGACCACGTTTTCCAGATCCGCTCCGGTAAGACCGACCAGGACGCTTGCGATCGCGTGGAAATCCACACTCGGGTCCAGCGGTATAGACCGGTTCTTGCTGTGGAGATCCAAGATTGCCACGCGTCCTTGAAGATGGGGCGGATCAACCTTGATTTTCCACGTGAAGCGACCCGGGCGCAGGAGCGCCGGATCGAGAATATCGACCCGATTGGTGGCGCCGAATATCCACAGACCGAAGTTCTGGTTGCCCGTGTTCAGTCCCTGCAATTCGACCAGTATCTGGTTGAGTGTTTGCTCGGCTTCCGGATGTGCCATGCCGTCGCCTTTGGAACGCGCTCTCCCGACAGCGTCGAGCTCGTCGATGAAAACGAGGCAGGGGCGTTTGTCTCTGGCTGCGGCGAACATCTCTCGAACACGTTTGGCACCCACTCCTACGTACATCTCCACGAAGTCGGAGCCGGAGATGACGAAAACGGGGACATCGCATTCCTTCGCGAGCGCGGTCACAAGCAGGGTCTTGCCAGTGCCCGGAGGACCTTCGAGCAAGACGCACTGCGGCAACTTGCCGCCGAATCTGGACTTTTTCGTCATCGATTGCAGTCTGCCCATGAGATCGCCGGAGCTGGCATTGTTCTTCTTTGCCGCTTCTTCCTGGCGAACCCTTTTCACGATGGTTGCTTGTTCGACGACCTTCAGCTTCACCTTTTTCATCTGGCTGATTGCTTCCGGAATGCCTGCAACATCATCAAAGCCGTTACCCTTGATTTCTTTGGGGTCGACCCACTGGCCGAACTCTTTGTCGACAGTCTTTTGCGCTTCGCCTTGATTGTAGGATGTCGCAGGTCGATATCCGCCTCCGCTTTTGACGGCTCTGTTCTCGCGCCGACTCAACCAGACAAGGAGAATTATCGTCAAAACCGGCACGGCGATTTGCACCACCATCAGCCAGATGGACGCGTCTTTGAGCGCGTCCTTCTTCTCCTCAGGAATGGTGTCCACTACCAGTTCGGTCTCTGTCTTCAAACGAGTTTTCTTGGTCGCCTCCGCCATCTGCTTCGTGCTCTCCTCGCTGGGGACTTGAGCTCGAAGCGGCGCTTGCACGGAAGATTTGAATGCAACCAGCACCTGTCGTGTCGTTCCGTTGGCGTCCTTGATAAAAACCACTTTCTCGATTTTGCCCGGATCGGTCTCAACCGCTTTCAAGGCGCTCTCGAAAGCAGTGTTGGGCATGGGTACAAGCATGGCGTCTTCGACGGCTGACCGGTGCCTGTCTCCAGCCTTGAACAGGAAGAGGGCGCCAATCACGATAACCGCGAGTCCGAAAAAAGTGAACAGGTTTTGTTTCTTTGTCATGGAGTTTGTCTCCTTCCCGCCTGGCATGGACAGGGGCTCAATGCCAGGCCTGGAGCGACCCAGACGGACCTGATCGTCAATCTGCGGTCGGTAGAAATTACATAGAGTCGGGGTCTTTTAACTCCGACTCGGCTTAACGAAGCAGCTCGAGGATATCGCTATGGATCTTCGAGGCTAGCTGATGCTGTCTGGATATGTGGGTATCACGCTTCAACGACGATAGGACCAACAGCTCCTTGGCGTCGATCAGAGCCTTCTGGGCTTCACTGAGCTGCTGACTCAGCACCGCCGAATAGTTGCCCAGATTCTCCGCGGCTGCTCCGAGCCTGTCCGTTGGGTTGCCCAGGCGCTGAATTGGCTCCAGGAGCTGCGCTTCCTCTAGCAAGCGAAAATCGTCCGCCAATTTCACCAGCAACTCGGAAATTCTTTCTATCTTATTTATTGGGGTGCACATTGAATGTAGACTCCTTCGTTTCGACGAGGCGCTGCCAGTGAATCCTCGCCCTGATCGTGGTGACGATCATGGTGAGACAGGATGCAAGGACGAGCAGCCACTCGATGCCGGCTGGTGCTTCCAGAAAGTACACCACAATCATGGTAGCGAGCCAGCCAAGGATTACCACAAGCGCACTGTTGTTCTGGTCGCGCTCCAAGCTTAAAATGTAGGCTGCCCTTTGTCTCGAGGTCTCTATCGATTGCCTGAAAAAGCGCTCGACGCGCCGGCAAAGCGAGAAGTAGAGCTTGCTTCCCACAAGCATATGAAGTACGAAGATTATGCCGAAAATTGAACTGGTCATTTTTGCTTACCTCCTGATATGCGTGGCGAGCACAGCTGGACTGCAGCTCACCGGTTATCTGCGTAACGGAATCGCCTGACGCCTCGGCCGTAGTCCAGCATGACGGTATCGAAGGACTCCTCCACGGAGGGCATGCCGACCAGGGATTCCCTCAATGCGGACAGCGCTTTGCCGCCCTTCTCCAAAGTCGATAAGAGAGTGGCGCCGCATTCTTCAAAGCAAGACTCGATTTCTGTCACTAGATCGTCGAACCGAGCCCTTTCATTCGTGAAGATCTCAGCCAGGCGGAGTTCGAGATCGGCTATTGCCAGCCGGGCGATCTGCTCAACCGATTCATCGAAGTCTCCAATCACGCTCTTCAGTCCGGGATGGTCTGCAAGCGCCCTGGAATAACTGCCCAGAACCAGCCGCGCGCACCTGCTCGATGTTTGATCGATAAGGTGGAGCTCACTGAGGCAGCGTGCTATCAGATTGGCGTCCAGCCTGAGCAAGAGCGCATAGTCATAGCTCGATTCGACCGGTGCCAACCTCAATAGCCAGTTCGCTGCAGCATATTCCGATACCGAATTGAGATATTCCTGGTCGTCGACTCTAGCTCTGTCGATGTTTAGATGCAATTGGACATGGTGTGGATGACGTTTTCTCAAACGCCTGATCAGCTTCTTTCGATAAATGGGGTCACCCAGACGCTCCTGATCCACTTCCAGTGGCTCGGGAGCAATGGGGTTGGCAACGGTCACTGCGAGCAATCCGTTGCGCCGCAGAGAATCCAGGCACGATTGCCAGGGACCCTCTTCCCCTGCCGCTCCGGCTATGTATCCCGCAAAACCTCGCGAGATCACCATCAAAAGCATCTGCGCCTTTGTCAAGCCGGTGGCCTGTGATGTGCGTAACATAACTCCTCCTCATAGCCCGGTTTGTAGATACTGCTCCATCATTGCCTCGAGCACTGGATCGTCAATATCTGGTTCTTGCTCGATCGAAGCGGCACAGACCGCGGCTTCGGCAGCATAGAAAGTTGCTAATGCCAGGGCTCTGTTTGATGGGTCATCGAGCAAGGTCTGCAGAGCCTGTGATTTCGCATCCTGAGCGCTTGCTCGAAATGACTCCAGCCCTTCCTTGGACAGACATCCGTCCAGATAGGCAAGCTTTGCTTCTACGGCCGCCATCAATCTAGGATCGGGAGCCTGTCCGGCCGCCGTCAGATTTCTGAGCGCGGCAGCCGCCTTTGCGCATAGCATCCTTTGCAGAGCGTAATTATAATCAGGACTGGTCTGGCTGTTCATTTTGCCTTTACCTCCTTTAGCTTCCGAGCCCGAGCTGCTTCCATGAGTTCGTGCTCGTGCTCGCGGAACCAATGGTCCTCCATTGCTTTCCCTCGCTCCCCCAACTTGCTGGCGGTGCCGGGATCGCAGTTGTGAGCGCAATCGTGCTGAATCTTGAGATTGTCGTCGTTGTTCATGGGAGTATTCTCCTTTCAGTGGTTATGAAGCGGTTTTGCAGTGGCTATCACAGCCGCGGGCTCCAGCTTGAATGATTATGATTGCGGCTCAGCGGCGTGACCACCAGGATAAGTGCCAATAGAGTTATACTTGCTGCTGTATCCCCCGCCAGGGGGACAGAAAGATGGTGTGTATGGTGCAAAGTTGGCGGAGACTGGTTATGCGGCTACCTGTGCGAGTTTCGAGACGATGCCTCTACGATAGTGTTTTGTTCTTCCCAAGACAATTGAGGCGATAGTGTCGGGCGGCCGCCTGTTGATCAGGTGCAAAGCAAGCATGGGCAGTAATTTTGAGCTTTCACCTCGAGCATTTTGGGGTATCGAGTTTGGTGACACGGACGAGCCGGTCGAAAGATCCGGGACGAAAGTCAATTGCGCCAGGCGCTATTAGCCCGGGGGAGACTGGAAAAAACTGGACTGCACCGCAAGCTAGCGGCGGACCGGTCCAGATTAGCCTACCGGCCCTTCAGCAATTTGGCGAAGCGAGAGACGCGCGCCTCGATCTCGCCACCGTCAAGATGGGCAAACGGCACCATGAACTCTCCGGCGGCCTGCTGGAAGGCATAGTGGCTGGCTGTACTCACAAGGGGGAGGTCGGCAGCCACGGCGCACTCTTTCAAGAGAACCGAGCTATATCGGCCGTCGAACTGGACCGTGACATGCATTCCGGATGGCTCAGGATCGATGGAGATCGCCTTTCCCAGATTGGCGGTGAGAGCATAAACGAGAGTTTGCATCCTTTCGGAAAGAGTCTTGCCGGTCTTGCGAATGTGACGCTCGAGAGAGCCACCGTCCAGGAGATCGGTGAGGGCATACTGGTCCAGCAGTGGAATTTGAGTATGAAAGGTGTGGTAGAGAAGATGCCAGGCGTGAGAAAAAACATCCACCAGACTCTCGGGAATCACCAGGAATCCGACGTTTACCAGGGGATACAGGCTCTGCCAGAAGCTGCCTATGTAAATCGTGTTCTGGCGGTCGGATAGCCCCTGAAGGCATGGCGCCCCGGGACCGGAGTAGCGATAGTGGCAGTCCAGATCGTCCTCTATGATTATGCTTCCGTGTTCGGCGGCAAAACCAAGAAGACTGTGGCGCCGCTCGATTGACAGGACTTGCCCGCCAGGCTGGTGGTGAGACGGATTCAGGTAGATCATCCTGGGGCATTTCATTTCTTTCAGATCGTCTACCAGCAGACCGTTCCTGTCCACGCTCAGGTACTCCAGTCTTGCACCGGCGCTCTCGAGCGTGTGTCTTGCATAAGGAAAGGTGGGATTGCCTATTGCTACAAGATCTCCACGGTCTACAAGCATCTGGGTGATCAGGTGGAGCGGATAAAGAGTAGAGGGAAAGACTATGAGTTGTTGCGGAGACAGGCAGGCCGATCTGGCCCTGGCGAGGTAGTCCGCCAGCGCCTCTCTGAGCTTCAGGTATCCAAAGGGCTCCTGGTTGTAGTCGAGCCTGCCGGTGTCGATGGTCCTGGAGTGCTTGAGCAGAAGCTGGCGCCATTGCTTGAGCGGAAGCATCGAGGCCGGGGCGCAACCGAAGTTGAGCTCAGGCCAGTCATGGGCGAAGAGCTTCAGAGGATCTGTCGCCAGGAGCTTGTTGGCGTAGCTCGATATGGATATGGTGGACGGCTTGCTGGGAATCCAGTGCTGAGAAAGGGTGGGCACCTTTTTGCTTACGAAAGTGCCGATCCCGTCTATGGACTCGAGATACCCCTGGCTGATGAGCTCGTCGTAGCATCTGACCACCGTAGCTCTTGACACGCGCAGATGATCGGAAAGCTCCCGGGTGGAGGGCAGGAGTTGCCCGGGCCTCAGATAGAGACTCTCTATTAAATCCTTGAGTTTGCCGGCCAGCTGTCGAAACAGCGGGACGTCACTCGCTTCGTCGATGTTCAGATCCATAAAATGCATTCTAAGGCATTGGCCCGGGCCGGTGGGACCAGGTTGACAATACCGCTGCCAACTCCGTGAGCTGGCGTGGTTGGCGCAGGTATTTCTCGAGATCGATGAAACAGCAACTGGTATTACCAGTGATTGCACCTGCGATTCGGTTTAATTTGACGAACCAGGCTATTTAACTCATTCTCTCAAGTGCGTCCCTGTTACTCGGTTGTTATCTCGTTGTGCTAGCCTGTGGCGATATCCCCGGACAGATGGTTTGTCATGATCGTGTCATTCAATCTCCATAGCGACAGCAGCATTCCGCTCTATCAGCAGCTGGCCGGTGAGATAACCTCCATGATCGAGACAGGATCGCTAACGCCTGGCAGTCGTCTTCCTTCCAGCCGGGAGCTCGCGGGAAGGCTGGGCGTGTCCAGGACCACCGTCGCCCGGGCCTACGGGCGCCTGGCGAAGAGGGGTCTGATCGTGAAAAAGTCATGCTCCGGCAATTATGTTAAAGGCGCAGTCGATACATATCGGCCGAACACGATATTGCCCGGCTTGCCACCAGACTCCGTCGCGCAGCCTCCCGACCCGGCTGGCCCTTGCCTGTCACGGGCCGGAAAGCGCATGATGAGCGAGGATCTCGGACGCGAAATAGATGCGGAGATAGGCGAGAAGAGTGATTGCCTCTGTCCAGCCGGTCCGACTTTATCGAATCAGCTCTGGATCCAGTCGACCAGCCGGGTAATGGAGAAAAGCGGCTCCCTGCTGAGCGCACGACCGACGGATCCCAGGGGATTGATCGAGCTCAGGGTGGCACTGTCCTTTCATCTGAGACGAAGCAGGTCTGTCGCCGCTCCACCAGAGTCCATAGTGGTGTTTTCCAGTAGCCAGATTGCTCTGGATTGCCTGGTCAGGCTGATCCTCGATGAAGGCGAGACCGCCATCGTGGAAGATCCCGGCTTCCCCGGTTTTCGACGGTCGGTGCTGGCCAACGCGGGTTTGATCGAGGGCATTCCGGTTGATGCTCTGGGCATCAATACAAGCCTCCTGAACGGAAGAGCAGCCCGTCTTGCCTATGTGACGCCCAGTCACCAGTCGCCCAGAGGAGTGGCTCTCAGTGATCAGAGGCGAAAGGAGCTATTGATATGGGCCACCAAGAATGATGCCTTCGTGATCGAGGACGACTTCGGCAGCGAGCCGAGCTATGCACAGAGACCACAGCCGCCCCTCAAGTCGATTGACAGCGGCGATCGCGTGATTTTCGTCTCCTCATTCTGGTCCTTCTTGTTTCCGCTGACGAGAATCGCTTACGCGATAGCTCCGGGCGGTCTGCTCGAGCCTGTCCGGCGCATCAAGGAGATTACAGACAGAAATGTGCCGCTGCTTGAGCAACTCGTGCTGGCCGATCTTCTCGATCGCGGCATTCTCGATGCTCACATATGCAGAACCAGGCGAGAATACAGGACCGCCAGGAGCGACCTGATCCGTGCGCTCAATCAGAGCTGCTCCAGCATTGCCAGGATATCTCCCAGCAGCTCGGGACTGAATCTCCTGATCACAGTTTCTGATTCTATAGCTCCTGAGCGCGTTCTGACAGAAGCCGAAAGGCTGCAGCTGCCCATGGTGCCGACTACACCTTTCTATATCGGGGAAGGCCCGCGCAACGAGTTCCTGTTTTCTTTCGCCGACCTCTCGAGCCAGGTCATGGAACAGCGCCTGAGCGAGCTAGGCAGCCGCCTCAAGAGTCAAGGACGGAGCTGACATCATCCTTGATCGTCAGGATCAGGCACAACTCACCGAGGAATGCTGTTTGGAAACGCTTGTTCGAAGCGCTTCAGACTCACCGAGTCGCAATCAGATCCCAGGCTCGATCCTCGAGAACATGCTCTCTCGCTTCGCCCACGACATACATCGAACCGGTCACACAGATAATTTCGCCGTCTCGAGCGATATCGATAGCCCGATCGATACCATCGGCGACACAATCAGTAAGCACGACACTGTCATCTGAGGAACCGAAGGTCGAGACTACCTCGGCGATATCCCGAGGGTCGGCAGAACGAGGATTGCGGGACCTGGTCGCGATACAGATACGGCAGAGACCCAGAAGCTCTTTCCAGACTGCACTGATATTTTTGTCTTTGTTCAGCCCCAGAACGAAGATACAGGAGTCCGCGCCGAATGTCTCTTTGATGGTGGTGGCCAGAGCGTTGGCAGACTCGTGATTGTGAGCTGCATCGACCACGATGATCGGCCCGCCGCTTTTCTGACCAGCCTTCATCCCTGAAAGAACCTGCATCCTCCCGGGCACAGTAGTCTTTTTGAGGGCAGACCGAATCTGATCCTCGGTGGGATCGATACCATGCTCTTTCAAGGCACGAACAGCGGCAATAGCAGTAGCTGCATTGGATACTTGATGGACACCGACCATGGGGATCTCGAATTCGAACCTGCCCTGTTCCGACTCGATGGCGAATGTCTGTCCGTTGGCATCCTGATTGATCACCCGGATCTTGTAACTGCGCCCGACATCGACAAAATCGGCATGGACCTCGCGGCATCTCCTTCCCACGGCAGTGGTGGCGCCTTTGTCCTTTTGCGGCGCCAGAACGGCGGTACATCTGGGTGTGATGATGCCGGCCTTGTTGGCAGCAATCTCGGTGGGCGAGGAGCCCAGGATCTCCACATGCTCGAGGCTGATGGGAGTGATCACTGCCACTTCTTTGGCTGTGAAGACATTGGTCACATCATAGCGACCGCCCAGACCGACTTCGACTATCTGAATATCGACGGCCGGGTCGGCTTTGGACACCAGATGGAAGAAAAGGGCAGTGAGAATGCCGTAAGTCGAAATCGAAGTGTTGCCGTCAGCTTTCTCGGCCTCGACGAAGGGCTTGATTTCAGCCACGCCGCGGGCGAATGTTTCTTTGGAGACAGGAGTGGAACCAAATGCGATGCGCTCGCAATAATCATGGAGGTGCGGGCTGGTGTAAAGGGCGGTTCTGAGCCCGGTTTCATCCAGGATCCTGGTGATCATCGTAGCCGTGCTGCCTTTACCCTTCGAGCCCGCAATATGCACGGTCTTGCGACCGAGCTGGGGATTCCCCATCCGCTCCAGGAGCGAACGCATCGAAGGCAGTCCCATGGTGGGTCCGCGAGCTCCGTAAGTGGCTCTTTCCATGTCCGGAAAGGACTGAATGTAGGCAATGGCTTCCAGGTAGTTCATAAGAGATTTGATTGCGCGATAGTAACTAAATCGACTGCGAGCTTGAAAAGAGGAGATTCCTTCTCCTAGGTTCTACTAATACTCTCCCCATAGTCTACTAGGAATAAGACATTTTCCGACAACAAATCATGAATTAGTCGACGTTTTCAAGACTTTCCCGTGCTTCTCCCGCACGCGACTTGCTTACCTAGCCAACTGACCGAACAAACCTACCCACCTGGAGATTTTGTTATGAAACCTCTGGAATTTTTGAGCAGCGTCCTGGGCGCTGCCGGCCGACGCCTGTCGCTAAAACGCACACCGTCCCCGGCATCCCGCCTGCGGGGAATTGCTGAGTCTCGACTCAAGGCTCAAGCAGGCAAGAAGCTTGCCGGCGGCATCGACCTCGCCTCCGGAGCCCCTGAATTCGCTACGCCCGCAATGCTGAAAGAGCTGGCTATCGATGCCATCGGCAGCGATCAGAACCAGTACAGTCATGCCCAGGGCGACCCGATTTTACGGTCTAACATCGCCGACCAGGCGAGCCGGGACTGGGGCAGGCCCGTCGATGCCGACAGCGAGGTGACAATCACCTCCGGCACCTCGGCGGGGCTTGCAGCCATCATCCTGAGCTTCGTCGAGCCCGGTAGCGAAGTCGTGGTCTTCGAGCCCTTCTTCGAGAGCTACCTGGCAGCTATCAAAATCGCCGGTGGCATTCCCCGGATCGTGGGTCTGGAGCCAGGCTCCTGGCGCCTCGACCGTGATGCCCTGCGCCGTGCTTTCAACCGGCGAACCCGGGCGGTCATCCTCAACACCCCGCACAATCCCACCGGCAGGGTCTTCGACTCGGGAGAAATCCGGTCGATCCTCGCTCTGGCAGAGGAATACGGGGCTGTGGTGGTGAGCGACGAAATCTACAGCCAGCTCACTTTCGACCGCAAGCACCATCTCTCGCCGGCTTCCTTCTCCGGCTACGCCGACCGTATCATCGTGGTGGACGGGCTCTCGAAGGCCTATAACGCCACGGGCTGGCGAGTCGGTTATGTGATCGCCCCGCCGGAGCTTACTGCTTCCTTCCGGAAGATGCACTCGACCCTCGGACTCTCCGCGCCGACACCTTTCCAGGTTGCAGCCCGGTCGGTTTTCGGGGTCGATAAGGAGCCTGCCCGCGACTCGATCCTGTACCAGGAAGCAAGAGACAGGCTCTGCACGGCGCTTATCCAGGCCGGCTTCCTGCTCAGCCACCCAGAAGGAGGAGCGTTCGTGCTGGCTGACGGACTGCCCCTGACCTCCGGTCGACCGGTCACACCGGGATGGCTCCTGGACGCCACAGGCGTGCAAACGGTTTCCGGGGACCCATTCTTCGCCAGCCCGGCAAACCATGGCCGCTTCCTGCGATTCTGCTTCGCACGCAAGCTCGAGACCATCGATAGCGCCTGCCAGGCCCTGTCGAATCTGGGCTGAGCCCCCTGATTCATTCTTGCGAAAGAGCACGGACCATCACAGGTTTCGTGCTCTTTCGTCTTGTCGGACCTTTTACTATATTTGTTAGTCGCGATCACAAAACCCAAAAATCGAGAAGCTATGACAGCCGCGCTAGGAGCTTGCTCCCTGGACCCACGCGAGCCCCGAAACCTTGACATCGCACACAAATCGAGAAGAGACACAGGTTTCACCCCGGGGGCAGGAAAGCGGCTCTGCCAGACGGCCAGATATTCAGAATGTTTTTGTATTGGCTACGTTGAATCAGAAAAGCTGCTCTGAGTAGCCTGAATCATTCTTCTCACAACTCCTACACCCCGACTAACCCCCAAGCACTCAGTTCCTTCAGCCAACAAAGCAATTCGAACCGATACCTGCTCATGCAGACGGCTCGGGCTGGTTACGGACTGCAATACCTGGAGATACAGCCTATGACCAAGGTTGAATTGAAACCGCTTACCGTGTCGGAGAGGCTTCTGGAGTTCGCTCTGCGAATCTTCTGGAAGTTCCGGCCTCCGGTCTACGGTGTTTTGATGGGCGGTCCCGGCGCCGGTAAAGGAACCCTAGCAGAGGGACTGGCACCGGACCTCCAAATCGCTCATACCTCCACTGGCAATCTTCTTCGCCGGGAGATAGCAGCCGGAACAGCCATCGGACGATTCGTCGCCCCGATCATGAAAGCCGGCGATTTCGTCCCCGACGAAATCACGCTCTACCTGCTGGCACGAGAGCTCCGGCAGTGGAAGAACCGTCATGGAGCGATCCTCGATGGCTTCCCGCGCTCGCAAGCGCAGGCGGAACTCCTCCAGCGACTCCTCTCCGGATGGGGCGCTTCCCTCACCGCGGTCATCCTGATCGAAGTGCCCGAAGCGGACCTTATCGAGCGGATCGCCGGCAGGCGCACCTGCAGCAATAGCGACTGCGGTCGCTCTTATCACATCAAGTTTCAGCCTCCCCGCAAGGACGGCATCTGCGACAACTGCGGCAGCGAGCTGATTCAGAGAAGCGATGACAATGAAGTCTCGATTCTCAATCGTCTCGCCATCTACAACGAGAAAACCGCTCCGCTTGTCGGGTTTTACGACCGGTCTGGTCTGCTTCATCGCGTCTCTTCCACCAACAGCGGTGGCAAGGAAGACACCTTGCGGCAGGCTCGTGCATTCTTTTCCACTCAACAAAAGAAAGGGTAACTGCGATGAGACAAACTGAGCATTCGACACTCGACCTTGCCGGCACCGGCTGGTCCGTTCATGACGCCGTCACCGAAGCCGCCGCTGCTCGACTCGAAGAGCTGCGCTTCCTGGACGCCGATGGTGAAAGCGATCAGCAAGCCAGGATTCTTGACCGTCTCGGCGAAGCTGATCTTCCCGGACGGTTCCCTGCGGTGACCGAGCTCGAGAACGCCGGCTGCGATCTGGTGGCACTGGCCGAAGCTGCTGATTCGGGTCTCGACATGGACCTGTTCGGTCAGGCCTGCGAAAAGGGCCTGCCCGTGGCCGCCTTCGTTCAGAGCGTGGCTCTCGGAGACGACGAGATCGAGGACATCCACGGGATGCTTCATCTCTTCATCGACTCCGTCGGCAGCCAGCCTCACTGACGTCAATCGAAAGGGGCGCGAATCGAGATGATTCGCGCCCCTTTCCCCTTCGGGCTGGCTCGACTGCTCGTCAGT
>JAGQHH010000354.1 GCA_020431945.1 Cyanobacteria bacterium HKST-UBA02
CTCCCACTCCCGCTCCCACTCCCACGGCAGCGTCCGGCCAGAACGAAGAAAGGCTTCTCAATATGACTGCTCTGAGGGAGCGTTTTGCCGAGGACGAGATCAAGATGTTGTTCGGTATCGTCGAAGACTCCCTGGGCGGCGAACTCAAGAAGCTGAGAGAGGGCCTGGCCCAGAACGATGACAAGGTGGTAGCCTCGGTTGCACACGCTTTCAAAGGTGCTTCCATGTCCATCGAAGCTACCACTCTCTATGAGCTTCTCTACGAGCTCGAAAAGGCTGCCAAAGCATCGGATAGTGCCAGTTTCGCCGGCCTCGCCGAGAAGATCGAGGTAGCTTTTACCGAAACCATCGAAGTGATCAGGCGATACAAATAGTTTGCGAAACCGGCGGATTCTGGGACAATTTAAAGCCGGTGGAAGAGGATGTAAATGGCTGACAAAGTCACAATCGTTGTTGCCGAGGATCAGGAGCTTACCAGGCTCGGTCTCAAGCTGGCTCTGGGCAAGATCGAGGGGGTCGAGGTGGTGGGTGAAGCCGCCGACGGCCAGCAAGTCATCGATGTCGCCTCTGAAGTTCGGCCGAATATCATTCTCATGGATATCGGGTTACCGATTCATGACGGGATCTATGCCACCCAGGTGATCAAGGGCTCCCATCCTGAGACCAGGATCATCATGTTCACCAGCGACGAGACCGATGACACTATTTTTGCTGCTCTCAATGCCGGCGCCGACGGCTACTGTCTCAAGAAAATATCCACGGATCAGCTCTCCATCGCCATAAACTCGGTGATGATGGGCGCCGCCTGGCTTGATCCCGGGGTAGCCAATCGGGTTCTCCGGGCACAGCGGAGCATGGGTGCCGGTGGCGGCGGTCCTGCTGCCCAGCAAGAGCAAACTGCTACAGGCTCGATCTCGAACAAGCATGTGGAAGTTCTCAAGCTCATCGAGCAGGGTCTGGGCAAGGAGCAGATCGCCTCTACCCTGGGCATTTCGGTCAGCGATGTGGAAGGTGCTCTTCGAGACATTCTCGGTGGCGTCCTTACCGGAGGAGGTCAGGCTGCTTCGCCTTCCCAGGCTTCTCAGCCACCCGGCGGCGATACCGCACCGGTGCTGAACAAAGATGATCTCAGACCCGGCGCGCTGTTTGCAGACAAGTATCTGATCAAATCGGTGATCGGCGAAGGTGGCATGAGCGTCGTATATGATGCTCAACACGAGTATATGAATCGCCGGGTCGCTATCAAGATGCTGCATGAGAAGCTCGCCGGCGATCAGGAAATCGTCACGCGATTCAAGCAGGAGGCGCGTACCTCCGCTGCCGTTCAGCACCCCAATCTGGTGACGGTCTATGACTCGGGAATCACCTCGGGTGGCCAGCCCTATATCGTTATGGACTATCTGGACGGCATGAACCTCCAGGAATATATCGAGAAGGGACAGCCCGATACCGGAGAGCTGATCGCCATCTTCTGCCAGGTCTGCGACGCTCTCGAAGCCGCTCACAAAGCCGGTCTAGTGCACCGCGATTTGAAGCCCAGCAATATCATGCTGATTCCGGACGAGCGCGGCAATGCTTTCGTGAAGCTCGTCGATTTCGGTATCGCCAAGTTCGTGCACGAGCAGCAAGACATCAGGCTCACCCAGACCGGTCAGGTCTTCGGTACTCCGGCTTTCATGAGCCCCGAGCAATGCCGGAGCGAATCCCTCGATGTGCGTACCGATATCTATTCCCTGGGCTGTGTCATGTACGAGGCCTTTACTGCTGAAAGAGCCTTTGTCGGCAAGTCGGTCTTCGAGGTGCTCACCATGCACGTCAGCGAGTACCCCTCGCGATTGCCTTTCCTGGCTGCAGGCACGGTGATCATGAGCGAGCTCGAGAAGATTATTTTCCTCTGTCTGAATAAAGAGAAAGATCAGCGTCCCGATTCGGCCAAGCGACTCAAACAGATGCTGGTCGGCGCTTACAATACCACCAAAGCCTGAGCTATCGCTCCGGTAGCCAGCGCAGGCGCAAATTCACTGTCTCTTCTCGTGCCTCTATATTTGGTATCACCAGATCGGCGTTGTCTTTCAGGGC
>JAGQHH010000355.1 GCA_020431945.1 Cyanobacteria bacterium HKST-UBA02
GTGCGACGTGAAAGCTAGAAACACAGACTGGAAACAGTTTCCCAGGGATCCACCCCTCCCTGTCTTCACGTAAAGGAGTCTCCGACTCCGCCGGCGCCGTCAGTAAGCAATGAACTCGGCGTAAGCACGGTACGAAAGGTTTAATGCGGCAACCTCAAGCCCGCAAGCGACCGAGAAGAAGGCCAGAAGGATGAACGCAAGTGAATCACCGAAAATTCCGTTACATTCCGAGCGGTGAAACGAGGTTGATACACCGTAACCAAAAGGTGAGTGGGTTGGCTGCAGCAATCCTCACGGCTGCAGCGAGGTGGCTACATTCCCACCGGAAAACAGGTGGCATCCTAACTAGCCGTGTCTTGTTTCTGGAACACGGTAAACCCTTTGGGTTCTCGACCCTGTCGAGTAACTCGACCGCAAGGAAGAGCCAACTACCCAGGGGGCAGAAGAGGCTGGAAAAAGCGAATGCCATCCTGTAACGGGTTGGATAGAGAGTTTCTCTCAAATCGAAAGATTGCCCACTTCCAGCTGGTTCTCAACGGTACATTCAAAGTAAAGGAACCGAACTCCTGTGAAAGATAGAACCAACACCGGTATCGGAGCAGTAGAACGCTCTCAAGAGCAATGGAATGCCATCGAATGGCAGTACCATGCGAAAGTCGTTAGGAACTTGAGACAGAGAATATATCGTGCAACAAAGCAAGAGCAATGGAATAAGGTTAGAAGCCTGATGAAGCTGCTCTTGCGAAGCAACTCGAACTTGCTGCTCTCTGTACGCAAGGTAACTCAAGACAACACCGGAAGGGAAACCGCTGGTGTAGACAAGAAGGTAGCGCTCACGGCAAAAGCCAGGCTCAACCTCGTTGAGGAACTTGCTGACACCAAGCTTTGGAAGGCTCGCCCTGCACGCAGAGTCTACATTCCCAAAGCAGGTGGAAAACAACGACCACTTGGAATTCCAACAATCAAGAATCGTTGTGTACAGGCAATCGTCAAGAATGCGCTGGAACCATTCTGTGAGGCTCGTTTTGAACCTAACAGCTACGGATTCCGACCGGGACGTAGCTGCCATGACGCCATTGAAAGATGCTTTCACTGGTTACGTGGTTGCTCTACCCATAGATGGGTTCTCGATGCGGATATCAAAGGTGCATTCGACAACTTGAGTCATGAGTTCATTCTGAAAGTGCTTACCCATCTGCCTGGTAGGCAGCTAATCAAACAATGGCTCAAGGCGGGATATGTGGAGTCTGGAGTCTTTCATGCTACGAATACGGGCGTTCCTCAGGGGTCGATAATCGGACCTCTTCTTGCGAACGTTGCGCTAGACGGAATGGAGTCGCTTCTCAATCGGGAATATGGTTTCATCCGCTACGCTGATGATTTTGTCATCACCGCTCGTAGTAGCAACGCTCTGGAAAAGTTACGCCCATCACTCGAAAAGTGGCTGTCTGAACGCGGACTGGAGATGAATGATGAAAAGACGAGAATAATCTCTGTAGAGCAGGGATTTGATTTTCTCGGATTCAACATCAAACATTATCAGGGAAAGTGTCTAATTCGTCCAGAAAAGGCGAAGGTGTTAGCACTGCTTCGTTCGATACGACAGTGGCTGTCGAGACATCGACAGGTTCCGGCTGCCGCCCTAATTCGGCATCTGAACCCGATCCTCAACGGCTGGGCTAACTACTACAGACATGCTGTGAGTAAAGCCACGTTTCGATACGTCAGCCATGAGGTCTGGCGTGCTGTGTGGCAATGGTGTATACGTCGACATCCAAAGAAACGCAAAGACTGGATCAAGAGACGATATTTCACCTCCCTGCCGCACAAGAGGAGCTGGATCTTTACAGCCTCATATCGCAGGAAGGATGACTCGGTTCGGAACATGCATCTGACTGACGTCGGACGCACTCCAATTCGCCGACACATCAAGGTACGTGCTAACGCTAGTCCCGATGATGCCTCCCTCCGCGATTACTGGGCAAAACGCAGCATGAATACCGCTCGCAGAGCAACCAGCCAGAGTCCGAGGGCTTGAGCCGGATGCAGGGAAACTTGCACGTCCGGTTCTTAGGGGAGGGGGCTGCGGCGACGCATGCCCCCTTACCCGATCTGAGTTGGTAATATCCCACAATTCGTGACGGCGGTGTTTCTCCGGTTGGAATCCAGATCCTGGCTCGCTCCAGCCAACAGCCGACCGTCAGAATCAGCAATGCCGCCAGACTAAGAATGACAGGTCTCCTCTTCTTCAAAAGAGACGGCCAAAGAATATGAATATACGCCACGGCAAAGAAGAGCAAGAAAATAGTCTTCAGACCGATATGCTCTCTGGATTCGAACCCGAAGACAAAATATGTCATATCATCAACGCATCTGGGATAAGTTTGAAGCTCAAAGGAGTGCAAGAGCCATATCCCGATTAACAAGGCAAAAATGATTGTCCAATAGATTTTCACAATCATCTCGATGCTACCTACAAGTTGCGAAGTCAAACCTATGCGGAAGCAAGTCGTTCGGAATCTGAGATTTCCAACTCCACTCCAAGATACTCCTGGATCGACCAAAGGATGGCAGAAAAATTATTCATACCAGGGTTGCCAGTCTTTGAAAGCATTCTATGCAAGCTCTTTGCCGGCATATCGGTCTTGATCGCTAACTCCTCAAAACCTATGGTGGCATTTACAAGATCGCGCAGTATTAGCCGAGCGGCTTCAGGGTCACCTTTTAAGAAGAGCGATACTGATTCATCGAGCAGAGCCTTAGCAAAGGACGGATCTCGTTCAATCCGCTCAACGACTGTTTCTTTAAAATCTCTAGTCAACGCCACTTTTTCTCTGCCTCCGCTGTCCCTTCTTCTTTGCGGAACCCATATAAACTCATGGTAACACATATGTTACTATTGTTCAAAACCCGACTTACGGATCCAGGATGCGAGGGACTTGTGCTCCGCCACAGGATCGCGAGCAAGACAATCACCCCACAACTTTAGCCCCACTCATATGCAAACACCTTCCTTTCCTGTCGGTTTTCGCATATAATTAGGGCATGAGAAACCTCGACCAATATCTTGATGAGCAACTGGCCAGAGGCCGGTACTATTTTTCAAAGGACGAGGCTATAGAAGCACTCGGGGTTAATGCGGAAGCCTTTACGGCGGCTGCTACCAGATACACCAGGAAGCGCAGGATAGTGAGCCCAAGACGGGGATTCTATCTGATTCTGCGTCCGGAAGACAGGGTGGCCGGAGCACCGGATCCAGTGCGTTGGATCGACCCTCTTATGAAGTTCCTGAAATTGGATTATCGAGTCTCTCTTTTGAGGGCCGCGGCATTTCACGGTTCGTCGCATCAGGCTGCCATGGTCTTCCAGGTAATTGTCCCGAAGCAATTAAGGAGCTTCGACATCGGTCGTCACCGAATACAATTCATCTACCAGGCTCAGGAAACCTTTGTGGATACAAACCAGCCCGAATGGTTGCAGCAACTAAAAAGTGAGACGGGGTTTGCGAAGGTCGCAGGCGTAGAGTTGGCACTTCTAGATAGCATCCGTTACTATCACAAAGCTGGTGGTATAAATGGCGCCGCGCAAATAGTTCATGATATCGGTAGCAAGGCGAGTCCACGCAAGCTTGCTCGAGCCGCGGCACTGTATGAGAATTCGACGGTACGGCGCTTGGGTTATCTACTAGATCATTTTGGTCTGGAACGCCAATCCCGAGCGCTGGTGCCATTTACCAAGAGTGCAAAGTCCATAAAGCCACTAGACCCATCTTTAAAGCCGCTGATGGATGAATTGCCTGTTCAAGCGGAGCGAGACGGCAAGTGGATGCTTGCAATAAATGAATCCGTGGATATAGACCTGTGATTCCTCAGGCCTATCTTCAGGAATGGAGTTCTAAGGCGCCCTGGCCGAATCCAGGACAAATAGAACAAGACCTGATTATTTGTCGGGCTCTATGCGACTTGTTCAACTCGCCAGCATTGAATGGCAAGATTGCCTTCCGTGGTGGCACGGCGATCAATAAGCTTCTATTCGGCAAACCGCTTCGCTATTCGGAAGATATTGACCTTGTACAGATTCAAGCGGAGCCCATCCGCGAGACTCTGGATGCTGTGCGAGAGTCCCTTGCCTGGCTGGGCAAATTCAGTTATAGCCAAGCGCAGCATTCGACACATCTGGTTTTCAAGTTTTCACCAGAATCCGCACCTGACACCATGCTCAAAGTAAAAGTAGAGATCAATACTCGCGAGCATGCTCATTTGTACGATCTCAAAAACTATCCATTAGGAATCGAGAGCTCTTGGTATAGTGCGAGAAGTGAGATTGTTTCTTTTCAGCCTGAAGAAATCTTCGGGACGAAGCTGCGAGCATTATTGCAACGCCGAAAAAATCGAGACTTATTCGATTTGAACGAAGGACTAAAGCAGTTGTCCTTGAAGCCAGACAGGGTGATTGCTTGTTTCGAGCACTACCTGGCTATTCAGGAACAATCTATCACCAGGGCGATAGCCGAACAGCGAATGCTCGAAAAACTGCAAAGAAGCCTCACCGAAGATGTAGTACCGCTATTGCCAGCAGGGACCACATTTACCGAGGACGATGCCATCGCCGCCTTCGGTAGAGTCTGGTTCGAGCTGATTGAACAACTTGCAGGCGAGCCCTGGAAGCTATCAGGCGAAATCATCGAAGGTCTCCGAAGCAAAAAAATTCCGAACTTGCTTCGATGAAGTCAAAAACCCTCGGGACGACAGGATTCG
>JAGQHH010000356.1 GCA_020431945.1 Cyanobacteria bacterium HKST-UBA02
AACAGGTATCAGTTCCGGCTTTCCCGGAAAGGTCCCGGTCTGGTGACCCATTTGCGGCCGGTTTAGCTGCAGGTGGGTTCCACATTCGAGATTCTCATGTTCGTCCCGTTCTGGCTATCGGTATTTGAGCCTAGAAGGCATCGGTCAGGCGACGGAGCAGGCTGTTACGGCGAGGTCACGTTAATGTAACGCAGGCATCGTAGATTTACGTATGCAAGCCCCCAATCGCCTTTCACGCAGGATGCCAGAGTAGATGCTCCTGGTGGTCGAGGCTGCCGTTTCTTAGGAGTTTCAAATTATGGCTAATCAATTCGCTGGCTCTGATTCTGCTATCACCACTCCGGCCAAGGGTCTCGATGGCGTGGGTACGCATGCTGCGGCAGAAGGTGTCGCCGATCTCAACAAAGCCAACTTCGGCCATGTCAAAGACGCAATGACTGTCGACACATCCAAAGATCATGTAACCAACCTCCAGATCGTTGGCGACGGCAAGAGTGACAACAGTACTGCAACCGGGAACGCTTTCGAATCGAGTACCGGGGAAGGCAATACCGGCCGTAACACCGAGCAAGCCCGTGAAGGCGCCGGCGAAATTGCAGGCAAGGACAACGGGGTCGGCGGCAAAGCCAAGGATGGTAAGACCGAGGGCACCGGTCAGCCGGACGGCTCGACCGAAGACTTCTCGCCCCAGAGCAAGGATGGTAGAGGCGATTCCCAGGTCAACGAGAACGGCCAGGGCGAAAGTCAGGGCGAGAGCATGACCGGCGATAACGCCAGCGGCACTAAGAGTGATGCCAGCCAGGAAAACACCAAGCCGGGCGGAGACGGAACAGGCAATCCCGCCGCTGACGGCGAAGCCACCCAAAACGGCAATGGAGAGGCCACTGGCGAAGCGCAGTCCCAGAGCAGCCATCAGGGCGAAGGGTCGGAAGGTACTGAAGCTCAGGCCGCTCAAGCTATGGGTAAAGACGGCGCCGACCAGGTTCCTAACGATATGAGCAATGGTGGCGAGCAGATGGGCAAGAAAGATGCTGAAGCCATAGGCGGTCAGGCAGGCTCCGACGCGGAGCAGAAAGGTGGTCCTTCGGTGGATGCCAATCCTAAGGCAGGGGCTATGGAAGAAGGCGCTCAGGCTCAGGGCCAGGCAGCTACCCAGGAAGATCATGGCACCAAGCTGGAAGGAGCCAGCGACAAGTAAGCAAGTTCAAACACACAGGGGAAGGGTCAGGTTCTGCCTGACCCTTTTTTCCTTGCTTCCTTCCTTTAGTCCGGAAAGACTGCCCGGGCTTCGTAGATGAAGAGCGCCCGGAGCTTGTCCCAGAAGTCTCCTCCCAGCACGAAGAGACTGATCACGAAAAGAACATCGGCAGAAAGACAGACATAGAGACGAGCCGGGGAGGTGTCGGGCAGCCAGGCAGGACTGTAGGCTACGACATAGGAAGGCAGGAAAGTGAGGATCATGAGCAGAAGTCCGAGCCGGTAGCGGAATTTCGAGACGCTGCCGGAGGGAGCCATGCGCTTGAGGAGGCCCAGGACCCGGCCCATGATCAGCTCGAAGGCTTCTTTGCCCAGCACGGCGACTGCTACGAATGCCAGGATCTCGGGACCGCCTACCGAGACAAGACCGACCAGGGAAGCCTTCAACCAGGCAGGCAGGGCCGAGGCGATGATCCAGACCGAGAAAAGAGGCATGAGCAGGGACAGGACGATCAGGGCTATGCCGCTGTAAAGCCGCCAGGGTGGAATCTTTCGGGAATTCTCGCTGCTCATTCCGTTTTGTCTCCTCTGTTACATACACGAAAACGTGTACTCTCATCAGGTAATTTACAGCCCGAAGCCCGGATTCTACACTAGTATTATCCATCAAAGACCGGGGCAGCTTGTCCCGGCTTAATGCGCATGCGCGAATCGGGTATATACGGGAGGAGATTTTGGACCGGCCATGGAACAGAGCAAGATAGCCGCCAGCTTCAAGGAGCTCGATGCCTGGACTCAGAGTGCCAGGCAGGCTGCTGGTGGTCTTGCCGGGCAGTCTATCGCCGGGCGCTATGAGATCGTGGAGAAAATCGGTCAGGGAGGCATGGCGGCGCTCTACAAGGTCGTCGATCTGATCCTGGGAGAGCCTTTTGTCATCAAGATTATCCGGCCAGAGGTGGCTGTCAAAGAGATCAATCAGAAGCGCTTCCGGCAGGAGGCTCGCGCTGCCAGGGATCTAAATCATCCCAATATTGTGGCGGTCCATGCTTACGACATCTCGGCAGAAGGCTATCCCTATATGGTGATGGACTATGTGAACGGCTACGATCTCGGCAAAGTGCTCAAGCTCGAGTGTCTCTCCTCCAGAGCCTTTTTCGACATTTTTACCCAGGTGACCAGTGCTCTTGTGCACGCTCATTCCCGGGGGGTGATTCACAGGGATGTGAAATCGAGCAATATTCTGATCTCTCTTTCCAAGGAAGGAAAGCTCTGGGCCAAGCTGGTCGATTTCGGTATCGCCAAGCTGATCTATCCCATGGGAGACCAGACCCAGGTGCTTACCAATGCCGGTCAGACTGTCGGCAGTCCTGCTTATATGAGTCCGGAGCAGGCCCAGGGAAAGAAAATCGACGCTCGTTCGGACATATATTCCCTGGGATGTGTCATGTTCGAGGCCATCTCCGGTCAGCTTCCTTTCAAAGGAAGCACTGCCGTGCAGCTTGCCATGCAGCATGTGAGCAAGCCGGCTCCGCCTCTGGCGCGCATCACCACTCGCTGCCCGCACAACCTTGATCGGGTGATCCAGCACTGCCTGGAGAAGAACCCCGAGCATCGTTACCAGAATATGTTCGACCTGCGCACCGATTTGAAGCTGGTGGCCGAAGGCAAAGAGCCGCTTCTGGGGACCGGTGTCCAGGAGCAGAGCCAGGCCGGGACCAACCTTTTCGAGTTCATCAAGCGCGATAGCTATAGCGGTCTGAACTGTGTGTTCGAGGGACGTCTCTCCATCGATATCCGTCTCAATAGTGTTCTGGAGCGGATATACGAGCTGGCTTATCCGGGCGATTCGGTCTTGAGGCTGGAATCTAGCGATCCCCTCTTTACGGGAGTGGTGCTCATCAGGGACGGCAGACGAGTGATCGGCTCGCGGATCATCGAGGAGGGCCAGCAGGGCTACCAGGCTCTCAGGCGACTCCTTACCCTTGCTGCCGGCGAGTTCAAATATTTCATCATCGCCAGGGATGACATCACCGCTACCGACCCGAGCTTCATTCTCAATCTCAAGCATATCCTCACACTCTATCCGGACCTGCCGGAATCGCCTTCGGATATACCTGATTCGACTTCTATGATCGCGGATGAAGGAGCCTTTCGAGAGCTCATGCAGGCCATGGAGACGGATGCTTCCCTGGATGTGGTGCCCGATGCCGGCTCGGACTCGGTCTCTGAGCTCTATGTGGAGATGGAGGGCAAGCAGGAGTCCTGGAAGCCTGTGGCGAAAGTAGCCAGTGCCAGCTCCACCCGGATATCGGCTTTCTCCGCTGATAGTGACCTCTCCGATCTGACCAGGCAGAAAGGCTCTTCTACCGCCGATCTCGCTGCTCACCAGGGGATCAGTCTTTTCTTCCATCTGCTTCTCAATGTCCTCAAGGACCGCACCATGATTCTCTGCTTCGTGACAGCCCTCGCTCTGCTCTTTCTTTCGGTCAATATACCGACTCTGCGGGCGGTGCTCTCTGAGGTGGCACCACAAGTAGTATCGTCAGGCAAAAAGAAAGATCGTCGTTACCGGCGGACGACTCAGCATGGCTGGAGCCTCTGGTTCAAGAACTGAGCCCCGCTAACGTGCCGGCGGCGGCATGAACAGCGGCGGCTTGACTGATTTCTTTTGCTTCAGGGGCGGCGGCATGAACACCGGACGTCGTGGCGCCGGCTCGCTCTTCTTGAGAGGGGGCGGTGTGAAAAGCGGTGGTGTCAGCTTCTTCTTGAGGGGAGGCGGTATGAAAAGCGGTGGTGTCAGCTTGCCCGTATCCGGTGGTGGCGGAGGCAGGAAGGTAGGAGGAGGCAGGAATTTGATCGGCTTCTCTCCAGGGACGGGAGTTTCCTTGGCTTTGAAGTCCACTACGGGGTGGTTTTCATAGAGGCGGGCGATGGTGGCTCTGTCCCTGCTGGTGGGGTGGCCGGTCTGCTTGGTGGACGAGCGGAAGTACATGACGTCGTAGATCAAGGTGGAATGTCCGAGTCCCAGGGAGTGCCCGATCTCGTGCATGCAAACCGAGGCGCACTCGCCGGCTTCCACGTTCTTGTCCGGCTCGAAGCACTCGGTGGTCCGGATGGCGACTAACGCTCTGGCAATAGATCCGCCCTGACCGCCCTGATAATTTAGCCCGGTGAGCCCGGCTTTCATGCGGTGATCGTTATGGGTGCCGTCGAGGGAAGAGCTGGTCCAGTCCACGACGATGTCGGCACCGTCTTTCTTGTCCAGCAGTATGTAATTGATCTTCTTGCCTGATGCTTCGCACCAGGTGTCCAGGGATCGGATCACATAAGAGTGAAAAGCTTTCTGATAGCCCTTTACGCCATTGCCGCCTGATATGTAGATCTTCAGGGGCATAGCCTGGCTCGACCAGGTACGGGCGTGATTGCTCTCTTTGAGCTGAGTGAAATAATCCGGTCTACTGTTCTCGCTCGAGTCGAATTGTTTTTTGTCTTCGTTCAGGCTCGAGAGAAACTCCGATGCCGCCTTCCTCTGTGCCGGATCGGTCTCGAGGCTGAGATATTTATTGAGCCAGGAGATGGCATCATCGAATCTGGCAATGTCCTGGTAGGCGATGGCCAGGTTGTACATCGTGCTCCGGTCGGTGGGATCGAAACCCAGGGCTTTTTTCGCTTCGGCGATGGCTTTCTCGGTCTTGCCCGCGCGTCTGAGCGCGAAGGCCATACTTGCATGCGCTGCCGCCGAATAGTCGGAAGGATCGTATGCGATTACTTTTTGAAGACAGTTGACGGCTCGATCGTCGAGACCGGCTTTGATGGCTTTGTCTGCCTCTTTGAGATTCTTGAAGATATTGACGCCTTTCTTGAGCTCCTGCGCTCTGTTTCGCGCTTCGCTATTGCCGGTCATCTTTATGTATCGAGCCAGGTAGGTGTCGCACTCGTCGAATTTCTCCAGCCTGTAGAGAGAAAGCGCTACGCTATAAACGGCCGATTCGCAGGCGGCGTCGAATTTGAGAGCAGCTTTCCCCTCGGATAGAGCGTTCTCGTATTCCTTGAGATTCTGATAGCAAATGGCCATGTCGGCATGCACTTCCGCAGAGTAGGAAGTGGGATCGTCCCTGGCTGCGGTCTTGAGCAGGTCGAGAGCTTCCCTGTAGCGATTGGACCGCATCAGGCTGTTGGCTCTGCCACAGAGGTCGTAGATATTCTTCTCGACCTGATAGGGCTTGAGCAAATCACGAGCATCCGCCGTCGACGCCGGACCTGTGATTCCGGTGCCGAGCAGGACGGTGATAAGGAGATAGACGATTTTTGATCGCAACAAAGCTTGAGGCTCTCGAGACGCTTTTATTTAGTGCCACATTCAAGCTTTCTCTAAAGCTCGCAAAAGGTCATCTTAAGGAACTCATAATACATATTTGGTTTCCAGACCTGCTCCAGCGGGTATCTATTTTCTCAAGTGGCATTTTCAGAAAGTGGAGGTCGAGGCCAGGCATGGCGGATAGCGTTACCAGTACCAAGAAGTCTGACTTCGTAAGAGCTTTTCTGGATCTGTTCATTCTCGGTCTGCTCCTGGTAGCAGCCTGTTTTGGCGGTTACTGGTGGGGACTGCATGAACGTCTGGCTCCCATCGAGGCAGTGGCACCGGGCACTCCCGGAGCGATTACCCAGAGCCAGCTCACCCAGGCACAGCCCAGTCAGACTGCCAGACCCGGGGATGCGAGCGCCAGCGAGAGCAAGCCCGGCGAAAAGACACAGTCCGATAAGCCATCGGAGAGTCCGTCCAAAACATCCGCTAAGTACTGGCTGGTTTCATCCGGTACCGACTACACCGGTTATTCCATCACGGTCTCGGTCAATGGCGAGCAGGTAGACAACTTTTTCGGTCCCGGCAAGATCGTGGATGTCACCAGTCACGTGAATAGTGGAGACAACAGTATCACTTTCGATGCCAAGCAGCTTGGACAGGACTACAATCGGCACAGCGGCGAGAGCAAGTCGATTCTCTCGGTCAAGCTCGTCTCCGGTTCTAAGATAAGCGAGGACTTCAAGCCTGCGGATGTCGCCCTGGGCTACTCGCGCAATGCCGCTGAAAGTCAGGACTTCAACGACACGATGCATTTCACCGCCAAATAGAAATGAAAGCAAAAGGCATATTCATCTCCACCCTGCTGATCTTAGACACCTTCCTGGTGTCGTATTACGCAGGCGTGCATGGGCGCACAGTGAAGGTTATCGATCCGGCACTGCCGGCGGTGCAGCCTGCCGAGTCTGAGAAAGAGAAAGAGACGGCAAAGAAGAGCGAAGAGCCGGCCAAGAAGTCAGACGAAAAATCCGGGGACAAATCCGCAAAGGCTGCGAAGAAGAAATCTCCAGACAAGAAAGAGCCGGCCAAGAAAACGTCGACGGCCAAGAGCAAGAAAAAGAGCAAGAAAACCTCCAGAGGCAAGTAGTCGTCTGTTGTAAAGCCCTTGTCTACTGTTTTACTTCTTAAAGGTAAAATGGTCGGCTGTCTCGCCCAGGAAGATATAGTGCAGAGTCTTCTTTCCCGGCTTCCGATCACAGATGTAATACCGTGGCTCGTACCTGTCGGACTCTCGGTCAGGCTTTTCGGCATGGCCCTGACTCCTCGCGCCTTCGCCGAACTCTCCTGGCGGGAGGTCCGGGGTTATGCGCGCTGGATGGGAATCGGCTCTTTTCACTTCGTGGCCTTCTCCTCTATCGTCATAGCCATAGCCCTGACCCTGCAATGTGTCAATGAGCTCAAAAAATACCAGGCGGAGGACCTGGCTGGTGCTGCCATCTCCATCGGTCTTCTGCGCGAGCTCGGTCCCCTGACAATCAGCATTGCCTGGTGTGCCCGGGTGACGGCTCTTGTGAGCGAAGAGAGCAGGTCCATGAAAGCACACTATTCGAGCGAGCGCGAGTTCGC
This sequence comes from Cyanobacteria bacterium HKST-UBA02, assembly GCA_020431945.1. The sequence continues at coordinate 7,127 of JAGQHH010000356.1, forward strand.
AGAGGGTTTTGTTTTGCCGCGGTTTCTGGCCGCGCTCATAGTCTCTGTTCCTCTTGGCGCTTACGGACTGCTTTTTGGATTTGTCACTGCCGGACTTTTCGGTCCCACCATCGGAGTGAGCTCGGTGACCAATTTCGTGGAGTCGGCACGCGCCGCCATCACCGATCGTGACATCATCGTCTATTTCACAAAGCTGATTGCCATCAACCCGACAATAGCCATCTTTGCCGGCTGTGCCTGCGGGCTCCTGGCCCAGAGGGGCGACGAGCCGGTGGCAGCCAATGCCGTGACGGCGACCTTTCTCGCCTGTCTCATGCTCAATCTGGCGATTTCAATTGCAGCGTTCTGGTAAGGAGACCCGATGAACCAGGAAGACCAACGAAAGAGCTATGACGGTCCCAGTCTCTATGCGGACGGCACCCTGGGGCTGTTCACGGTAGTCGCGGTGATTCTCCTGGTCTGGGGATTCTGCTGGTTCAAGAGCTATTCGTCTTTGCGAGTGCCCCAGCGGATGAATGTTCTTTTCAAGGAAGTCGCCGGCTTGAACGTCAATGCTGCAGTCTATGTGGACGGGCTCAGAGTCGGTATAGTCGATGGTCTCAAATGGCAGGGCGAGCACAAGGTACTGGTGGGTATAAGAATCAACTCCCCGGAGATATCGGTGCCCCAGGGCTCGAAGTTCGTCATTCTCACCAATGGTATCGTCGGTGCCAAATATGTCGATATTCAATTTCCGGATCACGAAGACGGCGCACCGCCGGTGCCACCAATCGGCGAAGACACGGTCGTCCTCGGCGAAGACCCGGTGCGTCCCGAAATAGCCGTCAACAACATCGCCATCGGTTTGAGCAAGATCGACATGGAGCAGCTGAGCCATAATTTCGAGTCCGATCGCGCCAGGCTGGTGCTGGCTGCCGACCAGCTCGCCATACTCGGCAAGAAGACCATGCCGGTGGTGGACAAGGCTCTGCCTCTTGCTGACGAGCTCCTGGGGCTAACCAAGGAAATCCGCAAATTGACCGGGCGGACCAATAAATTCCTGGACAATCCGAAGCTCCCGTCCGACCTCAAAGAGACTGCCGAGAAAGCGCGTGAGACCATGGACAGTGCCCAGAAAGTAGTGCACGAGGTGAGCACCACCCTCAAAGACGCGAGCTTGAGAAAAGATCTGCTGGCCACCGTCGATAAGCTAAGCAAGGCAGCCGAGAGCGTGCAGAATTCGGTGGAGCGGATTGAGAGGCTCTCCGGCGACAAAGAATTGCGTGGCGATCTCAAAGGCATGCTCACCCAGGCCAGGAACACTCTTTCGAAGGTGGACGATATCCTCAACACGCCCGGATTCAAGGGCGATTTGAAAAAGACCCTGGTCCAGGCTAAAGATGCTGTGGAACACGCCGATCTGGCGGCCAGGCAACTCAATCAAATACTCAACCAGCGTTTTCCGCTGGTAAAGATGATGATCGGCCGTCCAGGCTATATCGAGGACGGAAAGACTGAGGGAGGAAAGGAAAAATGAGAGCTCTGATTCTGGTGTCCCTGGTGACTGTTTCGGCAGCCGGTTTTACTCAAGCAGCTCTGGCGGAGGAGCAGGCATCCGGCGATGTAACCAGGCTCGAGAAAGAAGTGAAGCTGGCTTATCTGGAAGCCGAGAAAGCCAAGGCTCATGCTGCCCTGGCCAAGGCGAAGGCCGATAAGGCTGCGGCTGAGGCAGCCAGGGCTAGAGCTCTTGTCGAGAAGTTCAAAGCCACCCGGGAGCTGAAAACCCTGGAGGCTCTCGAGCAACTACAGAAGTCCGGCAAGTAGGCTGTAAGGATTTCGGTCAGTCAACCAGAAAGAGGGCTTCCTGGCAGAGAACCTCGAGCTTTCCGGACTCGTTCTGAATTTCGCCTGCCTTGCCCATGATACTGGTGGTGGCTGGCCGATCGCCTTCTATCAGGTCGTAAAGCTGGCTGACATCGCGGTCGATGACAGAGACACTGCCGGACCAGGCATTGACCAGTTTGGAATTGCCTTCCGGGAGCTGCTTTTTGAAAAGCTCGCCGGTCTTCTCGAGGTATTCTTCGAAAATCTCGATGGTGGCGGCCCGGACAAGCACCGACTGGCGACCGGTCTTGGCCCAAATTGCGGCTCCGGTTCCTTCTTCTTTCGTCTCGATGATATTCAGCGAGTCTTGAGCCAGGGACCTTGCATTGATCTTGATTTCCACAACGGCTGAACGCACGTCCCGCATCAGCTCTACCGAAAGACGCGCATCCGGCCCGTCGAAGCCGGCTGCGAGCCTGTCCATCAGCTTCGAGGAGCCGCCGTTGAAGCCCTTGCTCGCCGAGGCGAGCTGATCGACATCCAGGGAGAAGAGTGTATCTTCGATATCGGCATCGATTTCCAGGTTTTGAAAATTCACCACCGACAGGAGTTGATCCCCTTCGAAAAGAGCCCATTCCACCGGAAGCTTGGACTTCTTGTCGAGAACGATCCGCTGGTCCACCAGATTGTCATCGCCGATGACTTCCACCACATAAGAGCTGCCGCGACCGGGATAAGGAAGCGGTGAATTGGAGACCAGGCAAGTATGATGGCTGTCGAGCTGGCTTATCGTCTGGCTGAGAAGGCTGCCCAGGTCGGACTCGAGAATGTTGAAGCCGTTGGCGGTTCGCAAGAGCTTGGAGTTCGGGGCGATACTGATGGTCAGCCCACTGAGCAAACCCCCGGATTTTCCTCTGATCTTGCCGTCTTTCTGGCGCACCACCACCGAGCCTGAGCGCTTGCCGGCATCGGTGACCTCGAAGCGAACGAGATTGGGCGCTTTGAAATAGAAGCGTCCTTTCTCGGTAACCGGCTTGCTTTTGTTGTAAGCGACGAGCTGGCTTTCGAAGGAATATTCCTTGAAGGAGCGGATCTTGTTCAGGATATTCTTGAGAAAAGCTTTGCCCTCTGCGGAGTTGGGCTTTCCTTGAAGCATGCTGGTAGGCGGTATATTGATACTGGCCTGACCCGGCGCGATCGTGCATGCCACCCAGACCGCCGGGACGATAAGGCAGGCTAAAATTATTGATCTCAAGGCTCGACTCCTGGTCTTTTCAGGGCTCAGTATAGGACAGTGCTCTTATCGAGCAACCATTCTCAAGGCCTATTTTGCCTTTTCTTTGGGTTTCTTTAGAGTGGCAGGGGTGCCGGCAGCCTCTTTCTGCTTCTCGCTGGCGGCTTTCGGCTTGGGTGCCGGCTTGTTCGAAGCTTTATAGAAGTCCTGATTGTAAAGAGTGAACTGCTTTTCCATGTCATCGAGGTCGGCTTTCGGATATTTGGCGGCGCTCACCTTTTTCTCGATCTCTTTCAGAGCCTCCAGGCGGGCTTTGAACTGCACGCCTTCCTTGTCTGTAATCCAACCTTTGGCAAGACCCATGTCCAGCTGCTCCTGGAAGTTTTTCAAGCGCTCTTTGTATTTGGGGTTGAAAACGTTGGCGTCTTTGAAGCCTACACCGCGGCTGTAAGAGCTGGCGGCGACGCCGGGCTCGCCTTTGTTTTCGACTTTGGTGCTGCTTTCCACCACTACCCGCCGGGAGCTCACCCCGTCATCGGCGAGGGCCGGGGCAAGCGCCTGGGAGCAGACGAAGCAAGCTAGAAGGGCGCCGGAAGCAGCCTGCAGGGCTGGATATGTGAATTTCATAAGCATAAGTCCTCCGTTCCGCAAAGTATAACGTACTGGCTTTGTGTGCTAAACTCCACCACCATGAAAGACAAAAAGAAACTGGAAATTCTCGATATTCTCAGCCGGGACTCCCGTACCGATGCCGACACGATAGCCACTATGACCGGTCTGTCTGCGGAGCAGGTCAGAGAGGTGATTGCCGATTTCGAGAAAAGGGGCATCATCAAGCAGTACACCGCCACCATCGACTGGGAGAAAGCCGGTGTCGACAAGATTGTCGCGTATATAGATGTGAAAGTGGTGCCCGCCAGAGAGGTGGGCTTCGACGCCGTAGCCATGCGGATTGCCCGGCATACAGAGGTGCGCAGCGCTGCTCTGGTCTCCGGCGGCAATGACCTGCGGGTAGTGATCGAGACTACTCATATGAACGAGCTGGCTAAATTCATCGCCGAGAAGATCGCCACCATCGACGGCGTAGCCGGTACCAGCACGCATTTTCTCTTGCGTAAATATAAAGACGACTACACTCTTTTCGAAGAGCCGGAAGTCGACACGCGCCTGGTCGTCACTCCATGAAGGCGGAGAGCCGGGCTAGAGAATGAGCGCCGATACAGTGCATGGTCTCAAACCCAGGGGTCTCGCCAGACTGGCGAGCGATCTACCTGTCTCGGGTATTCGACGTTTTTTCGATCTGGCAAGCGAGCTGGAGGATGTCGTCTCCCTGGGTGTCGGTGAGCCGGATTTCTTCACGCCCTGGTCGGTGCGGGAAGCGGCTATCTATGCCATCGAGAGCGGGCAAACCGCTTATACCGCCAATGCCGGCCTGCTCGAGCTGCGCAGGGAGATCAGCCGCCTGCTCGATCGTCTTTATGAGGTCGCCTACAATCCCGAGACCGAGATAATGCTTACAGTCGGGGTTTCACAGGGACTCGATCTGGCCTGTCGGACCCTTCTCGATCCCGGAGACGAGGTCCTGGTGCCGGAGCCCTGTTTCGTTGCTTACAAGCCCTGTGTCACCCTTGCCGGCGGTGTTCCAGTCGGTATCGGCTGCAGTGCCGAGAACGACTTCCGGGTTACCCTGGCGGATCTCGCCGGGGCGCTTACTCCGAAGACCAAAGCCATTCTTCTAGGCTATCCCGCCAATCCTACCGGTGCCGCCATGAGTCGGGTAGAGCTGGCGGCCATAGTCGATTTCGCCTGCTCGAAGGGTCTCTATATCATCTCGGACGAGATCTACGATCGTCTGGTCTACGATGGCACCGAGCATGTTTGCGTGGCCGGACTGCCCGGTGCCTTTCCCCGCACCATCACTCTGAACGGCTTCTCCAAAGCTTATTCCATGACCGGCTGGAGGCTCGGCTATGCCTGCGCGCCCCCGGAGATTCTGACAGTGATGAAGAAGATTCATTCTCACACAATGATGTGTGCTCCCACCGTCAGCCAGAAAGCCGCTATCGAAGCTCTCAAAGGCGCCCAGAAGAATGTTGCCGATATGGTCGCTCAATATGACCGCCGCCGCCGGATCATCGTCGACGGTCTCAATCAAATGGGTCTCGCCTGTCCCAGCCCCCGGGGCGCCTTCTATGCTTTTCCGAAAGTGGATTCCACCGGACTCTCGTCGGAGGAATTCGCCGAGCGACTGCTCCTTTCCGAACGTGTGGCGGTGGTGCCCGGTAGCGTATTCGGTGAAGGTGGCGAAGGTCATATCCGCTGCTCCTACGCCACCAGTATCCCCAGAATTAAAGAAGCGCTCACGAGAATGCGCCGGTTTTTGACTTCGCTTTGAATGAGGTAGCCTTTTGAAAGACATCCACTGGATTTTCGTATTCGCGTCTATATTGATCACGCCGTTTCTACCGGCGCTTCTCAAAGCGCGCTGTCCCGGATGCTCCAAACGCAAGCTTCAGTCACTGGACACTTTCAAGGTGGAAAGCGATGCCGAGGCGAGTGGTTTCACCTATACGGCTCTCTATCGCTGCGGCAATTGCGGCGAGTATTTCAAGAAAGTGAAAAGCGGCGCCATGGAAGGCTCGAGCCAGGAAGAGCACGATCATCTGAAAGCCTCTACCGTCAACTGATCGATAAGAATCGATCCGTCCCTATGGCGCTCAGAAAGCGACGGTCGTGGCTGGTCACCACTATGGCACCCTGGTAGCGCTCCAGTGCCTTTTCCAGCACCTCGACGGTGCCGACATCCAGGTGGTTGGTGGGCTCATCGAGCAGGA
>JAGQHH010000357.1 GCA_020431945.1 Cyanobacteria bacterium HKST-UBA02
AGCCGGTCGATCTCGTCGTTGATGCTCGCTTCTTTTTCTATGAAAGTGTCTGTGGTGGGGATATAGGACTCTGGCTGGTAATAGTCGTAATAAGAGATGAAGTATTCCACGGAGTTATCCGGGAAGAAGTCCCGCATCTCATTGACGAGCTGGGCTGCCAGGGTTTTGTTGTGAGCCAGCACCAGGGCGGGCTTCTGGGTTTTTTCGATGACCCGGGCCATGGTCATGGTCTTACCGGATCCGGTCACCCCGAGCAGGGTCTGCCGGGGAAGACCTTCGCTTATCCCCCGGGACAGAAGCCTGATTGCTTCAGGTTGATCGCCGGAGGGCGTTAATTCGGAGACGACCTTGAATTCGGGCATGTGTCAGAGCTCAGCTCGAGACTGCCTCTTCTTCTTTCTCGGAATTCTTTTTCTCGCCCTGTTTCTCGTCGCCTTTCTTCTCGGTCTCGTTGATGGCGGTGGAGACCTCGTCCTGGGCGTCAGTCAGAGCTTTCTTGAAATTACCGATTCCCTGCCCGAGGGCGCGTCCGAGCTCAGGCAGCTTTTTGGGGCCGAAGAGGAGCAACGCCACCCCGGCAACTATGGCTATATCGACTGGGCTATTCAGCATTTGCCAACCCTCCTGGTTTTCAATACTGATCCTAACATACTCTCTTATTTTGCAGACTCGCTCTTGGGCTTCGGCGGCGTCTCTTCGAGCAATCGCTTGAGCCTGGCCTCATTGAGATAATTCTCAAGGACGCCCTCCAGGGGGTGGGAATAGACCTTGTGGTGGGTCCGGTCGGCGAGCTCGGCGATGGTGGCTTGCATATAGACATGGTCGGGGATCAGCCCTTCCGGCTCCAGATGCTTGTCGATACTGGTAGCGTCGATGGGCATCCTGGGCTTGTTGTCCACGAAATTGTCTTTGTTCATGTCGGCGATGAAACCGACATAATGATAGTCCGGATTGAGCCTCACCCACTTGATGTCGCTGGCCAGGAGCAGGTTATAGAAGAGCGCCACATGGGGATGATCGGGCTGTTGCTCGTTGTGGTCGATCCTGCCGGCGAAGACCGTGACCAGGCAGTTGGTGAAACTCTTGCCGATCTGATCGAGATAGAGGGTGCCGTCTCTTTCCTGGAAGTATTCTTCGGACTCTTTCAGGGTGGCTACTTGCTGGGGCCAGTATTTCTCTTTCCTGGTGCCCACCACCTCGCCGTCCTTGGTTTTGACGTCTACATCGATGGTTCCGAAGGTGTTCAGGCGGGCCAGAGCAGCGGTCACTTCCGGGGCGTAGAATTGCTTCTGGATCTTGGGATCCACCGCGTAGCTCAGGGGAAACTCGCTGAGCTCTTCCCATGTGCCGTTGTCGTTCTCGTCGAAGAAGAGCACCCCGTCCGGAGTGGGAAGCCCGTGCTTGAGACGGGCGGCGCGATTGCGTCTGATTCCCGGCTGCCAGGCCAGCTTGCGGTAGTCGATCAAGCAACGTCCGGTGGCGGCGCTGCCCTGCCTGTAGTGCTGATTGATAAAGAGCTCTTTGGCGGTGCCCAGGATCGAGGGGCTGAGAAGCGAGCCCACCGGGCTCTCATAGAAAGCCATCCACCTGATGAAAGGAAGCTCTTCGGCGAATCTTGCCAGGGTGACCAGGGTGATATTCGCCGAGTCATGCCAGGCGACGATTCCGAAATTGCTTGCTTCGAGCCTGGTGGTCACCAGGGCTTTGATGGTCTTGCCCTGGTAATCGGCAGTATGACCCGAGGCGAAGAGGAGGACGTCTTTGAGGACGGTCTGGGAAATCTTGCCACGCTCATCCCAGGAACCGCCGGTATGAAACTTGGTGAGCCCGCCTCCGGGGAAGGCGAAACGCACTTCGGCGAAGCCGGACTGGGGGGCTCGAATCGAGAAGCGCAGCCCGCTGGCCTTACCGTGCCCGGGAAGCAGCACCACTATCGGTGCGCCACTCTTATAACGGGGCATGGTCGGATACGAGATGGTGACGGCAATTCGGCCGACCGACTCGTCACTGCAATTGATATATGTGCTTACGGATTTCTCTGGTACCGCGGGCAGTTCTTTCATGCTCTCCGGCGGAAGCTCGGGTCTGGCTGCCGACCATGCCGGTCCGGCTGAGCAGAGCAGAAGAATGAAAGCCATGAGAGTCCGGGCGATACTTGCCTGGCGGCTGGATCTCCGGGACTTGAAATTGTCGATTCGGGCGGCTCTCTTGCTCATAAGCTGGTTGTTAGGTTATCAGCTATGACGCTCGCGAAGCTGCCTGGTTTCCTTAGAAACCGCCCCAAGAGCGAGATCCGCCGGCAAATCGGCATCTCTTCCAGGTTTTAGGAGCATGAAATTTAAGTAATAGCCTTAATAACGACTTTCAGGACGGCAGGAGGGGCTGCAAGCGGGTGAAATCCGCCAGATGCTCGAAGCCCGCATAGACGTTCTTGAGGATACCGTGCCGGAGAAGGCGCTTGCCCTCATCTTCGTCGTTGACCATGACTTTCTCGAAGAAGGTGTCCACCGGAGCCGAAAGAGGTTTGAGGCTGTCGATCAGGTGTCTGTACTGGTCGATGCCGGTGGGCTCGAAACTATCGAGCTCGGGTTTGATCTCTTTGTACTTGCTCCAGAGATTCTTCTCGGCTTCCTGGCTGATTTTCGATTCATCAACGGCAGTGGGCGAGTCGGGCTTGAGGATATTGCCCAGCCTGACTCCGGCCCGGACGAGGTCGAAAGAGCTGTCGCCTTCGATGAGCTCTTCCAGGGCTTTCAGCCGGATCGCCGTATTGGCGACACCGGTCATGGGTCGGCCGCTGCTCATCACCGCATCGATGATCTCCCGGCGGTGACCGGACTCGAGAAGACGGGCTCGCAGCCGCTGGCTGAGGAATTCCACCAGGTCGGCCCGGGTGGCTTCCCGATCGAACTCCTTTTTCGACTTGCGACCGGCGACCATGGGCTCGAATCGGTCCAGGAGCTCGTCTATAAGAGCTTCGAGATCCAGAGGTTGCTCTCTTAGAGACCCGTCCATGAGGATGTCGATCAGTCCCTGGGCATTCCTTCTGAGAGCGAAGGGATCGCTCGAGCCGGAGGGCCGTTTGCCCAGGCAGAACAGACCGGTGACATGGTCGAGCTTGTCGAGAACCGCTGCCAGGGCGCCCACCATGTCGCCGGGCAGTCCGTCGTCATTGTGGCGGGGCGAATAGTGGCTGGCGATGGCGGTGACCACCTGCTCCGGCATTCCTTCGAGCTCGGCGTACCAGGCGCCTACATAGCCCTGCAACTCCGGCAGCTCGCCGACCAGATTGGTGACCAGGTCCAGCTTGCAGAGTTTCATGGTCTCTTCGAGACAGACCGAATGTTTGGAGTCCAACCCCAGTTGTTTGGAAACAGAGGCGGCAAGCTCGACCAGCCGGTCGCGTTTGTCCAGGTAGCTGCCCAGACCGTGCTGGTAGGTGAGCTGACCCAGAGCTTCCAGTCGCTCGGTGAGCTTGATCTTCTGATCGTCGAAATAGAAGAATTTACCGTCGGCGAGACGGGCTTTTAGAACTCGCTCATTGCCCTGGCGAATGGTTTGCTGGGCTGCATCCACGTCGTTGTTGGCGACGGTTATGAAATGAGGGAGTAGATTGTTGGCGGTGGCGCTCTGATGATCGCCGCTGCCGCCGCACCGTTCCACCGGGAAGTATCGCTGGTGGTGCACCATGATCGTCTCGAGAAGCTTGTCGGGAAGAGCCAGGTAATCATCGGAGAAATTGCCCATGAGCGCCCGGGGCCATTCGGTGATGTTCACCACTTCATCAAGGAGGGCTCCACTGGCAAGGCGGCCGGCTTCTCCTTTCACCGAAGCAGCCAGGCTCACCACCTGCTCTTCGATGAGCTTTCTGCGCTTCTCCGGATCCACCAGGACTTTGCTTTTTTCCAGGCTCTGCTCGTAATCATCCGGTGAGGCCAGGTCGATGGGCGCCGGGGCGAGGATCCGGTGTCCGTGCGTGGTTCGTCCGGCTTCGATATTCTCCATCTTGAAGGGCACCACTTCCCGGTCCAGAAGCGATACCAGCCAGCGAATCGGCCGGGAGAATTTCAAGCTGGAGTCTCCCCAGCGCATCAGTCTCTCGCCTGATATCTGGGCGATCACCGGCGGCACTATCTCGCTGAGCAGATGGGAGGTCTCTTTCCCTTTGATAAGCAGGTTGGCCACCATATATTCGGTGCCGCCGATATTCTCTTTCTCGAGCTTCTCGACAGGCAGTCCGCTCTTGTCGGCGAACCCCAGAAGTGCCTTGTTGGGCTTGCCTTCGCCATCGAAACAACGATCCACCGGGGGACCCTTGCGTTTTTCCTCTCTATCAGGCTGTCGTTCGGGGAGCCCTTCGACAACGGCGGTGAGGCGGCGGGGTGTGGCCAGGGTCTTGATCTCCCCGGGCTCGATACCGTGCTCGCCGAGCGCTTTGCCGAGCAAATCGGCCAGTCTTCTTCGCGCCTCCGGTATATGTCCGGCAGGCAGCTCTTCGGTCCCAATCTCTAACAAGTATGTATGGCTCATTGCCAGATTATATTAGGTAAGGGAAAAATTAACAGACGGTTGGTGGTCTCAATCCGCCTTCCGATACTAAATGGTACTCAACTAGTGTTCTCAGTTGTTGAAAACTCGTGACATGCCCCATATGCGGTGTCGATCCGGGGTTCTAAAGGGAAACGGGAGATTGCCCGAAGTTGCAAATTTTGGACACGGGCGAGAAGTTGACTTATGATAGAACTCTGAAAGTCCTACTTACTAGATGACAATCTATGCATAAGCGACCGGCAACTTATCTTTTTACCAGCGTTCTCCTCTCCGCCCTTCTTTTCAGCGGCTGCGTGAAGCACAACGAAGACGATCTGGCAGTGCTCGAAGAGAAAGGACCCAAGTGGGGGTTCATCGATCACAGCGGCAAATTTGTCTTGAAGCCGCAGTTCCGCAGGGTCAAGAACTTCACGGAAGGTCTTGCCGCTGCCGACCTCCATGCACGCTGGGGCTATATCAACAGGGACGGCGAGTTTGTAATCCAGAGGGATTACGAGGACGTCAAGGAATTCTCGGCCGGTCTAGCGGCGGTGGAAAAAGAGAGTCTCTGGGGCGCCATCGACAAGAATGGCGCTATCAAGCTGCCGATCAAATATCTCGATGTCGGGGTCGCCCACGAAGTCAATCCCGACGCCGAAGACCATGCCGTGCTCCTGCCCTACAAAGAAGAGAGCGGCAAATGGGGCTTCAAGGATTTCGGACCTCATGGCAAAGGCGATATCGATCCGAAATATATGGATGTCAAATATTTCAACGATGGTCTCTGCCCGGTTAGCAACGGCAATCTCTGGGGCTATATCGACAATACCGGCACCCTGGTTATCGATTACAAATTCCTGACAGCCACCCCTTTCAAGAATCGGGTGGCTGAATGCCAGATGGGCGATGACTTCCTCTGGGTTGACCAGATCGGTACCATGGCGGAGAAGTCCAGACTGGACAGCAATTTCCTCTTCTTCGACGGTCTCGCCCTTCAGCAGAAGCGCGGCAAATTCGTCTATATCAACCGCACCGGCAAGCGCGCCTTCAAGAAAAAATTCCGTTTCGCCGACAATTTCTCCGAGGGGCTTGCTGTGGTGCAGCCCATCGATTCGGATAAGCGCGGCTTCATTGACAAGCGCGGCGAGGTCGTCATCCAGCCTATCTATGATGATGCCAGAGGCTTCTCCGAGCAGCTCGCGGCGGTGAAAGTCGATCCCGATGAGTTCTTCAAGACGTATAAAGACGACGGCACTCCGAAAGTGCCCAAGAAGCCCGAGCCCAAGCCGGTCAGCGAGGAAGAGGAAGAAGACGAGGG
>JAGQHH010000358.1 GCA_020431945.1 Cyanobacteria bacterium HKST-UBA02
GGTCCCAATGGTGCCGGCAAGACCACCCTGATCGGCTGCCTGCTCGGGCTCCTCCGACCCGACTCGGGCCGGGTCAGCATTTTCGGCAAGGATGCCGACTTATTGTCGGTGCGCGCGCTCACGGGTTATCTCCCGGAGCGTACCGAGTTCGAGCACTGGATGACCGCCCGGCAGTTCCTGGAGTATCACTGGGGACTGTCCGGCGGCGGTCGCCGGGGCATGAAAGAAGCCGTGGAAGAAGCTCTCGATCTGGTGGAGCTGGCGGAGTCGGCCCGGGCTCGCAAGCTCAGGACCTATTCTCGAGGCATGCTCCAGCGTCTCAATCTCGCCCAGCTCGTGATCGGCAAACCGAGACTGGCTTTATTAGATGAGCCCACCCTCGGTCTCGACCCCACCGGGGTGGCGGTGGTGCGTAAGATAATCAGCCGAATGCGCGAGGACGGGGTGACGGCGATCATCAACTCGCACCAGCTCGACGAGGTGGAGAGGCTCTGCGACCGGGTCGCTTATCTGCGCAACGGCAAGATAGTCCAGGTGGAGACCATCAAGGGCGGTACCATTACCGACTATATAATTTTCGTGCGCTGGGGGGAATGCAGCCTGAACGGCACTCTCCTGCCGTCGGTGAACGAAGCCGCCCTGAGCTCGGTGGCGGAGGTGAAAGAATGCAATCGGGAATGGGGACGGTTCCGGGTGAAGGATCATAATGGTGCCAGTCGTCTTCTCGCCGAGCTCATCGAAAGAGGGCTTCCCGTGGAAGAAGCGGTGCCCGAGCGTCTGCGGCTGGAGCAGCTTTTCGAGAGCGAGAAAAAAGCATGAAGATCATCAATAAGACCATAGTCAAATTCACCCTCATGTCCGCCTGTCTCGATCCCTTGAAATTACTATATGTGGCGCTCTTGGGATTCGTTATGCCGATCGGCATGAAGATTGCGTCAATGCTGCACGGTGCTTCGGATTCACAGACTTTCGAGATGCTCACCGGCAAGGTCGGAGTGGCTTTCATCCTGATGGTGCTCTGTCTCGGTCTGGCAGGCAACTCTTCCACCCAGAGCGGCAGGGGCGGCGAATATCTGCCCCTCATATTCAGCCGTCCCCTGAGCAAAGCTGAATATGTTTTTTCCAAGTGGGTCGCGATTGTTCTTATCGGTGGGGGCCTCGCCGCAATCCAGAATGTGATCGTGGCAGCCATAGGTTTTGTCTTCGGCGAGACGATCACCTTCCAGGCAGTCCTGAGCATGGTCCTGGAACGCTTTCTGGACGCCGCTCTCATAGCAGCCGCAATGCTCCTGACCATGCTCAATCGTCATCCGGGCTTCCAGATCGTCGCCATTCTGGGCTTCTATATCTGGCTTGCCGGACAGACCATCCCGCCTGTCAGCGTTGCCGGTATGGCCAGCGGCGGTATCGAGAGTCTCTCGATAGAGGCTACCAAGCTCATGCTCTCGGCGTCTCAGTATATCTCTTATCTGATCCTGCCTACTCTCAATGTTTACGACCTCATGACCGCCTCGAGTTTCGCGGTGCTGCCCTATCTCTCCTACGCCTCCACCCTGGCTCTTTATCTACTCCTGGCCATCGCCGTCACCGGAAGGAGGGAATTCTTCTATGGCACAAAATGACGTATCATCATCGCGCATTCCACCATATCTGGTTGCGCTCACCGGTACTCTCCTGTTCGCCCGCCTGGTCTGCGCCTTGCTTCCAGCCGATGCGGGCGAAGAGCGGAATCTTATCGACCAGGTAGCCTGGAAAGAGCGTCCGGACCGCCAGGAGATACGCACCATATCCGGGGCGACCCCGCAGAACGAGCCCTCTCGGGAGGAGCTTTCACCGCCGGTAAGGGCAGAGCTTGACGCCATGCTTGCCGAGGCGCGTTCGAGAAACAAGATCTTGCTTCTCGAATTCAGCTCACCGAGCTCCGACGCCTGCCGGACCATGGACAGCACCGCCTTGAAAAATAGCGAAGTGGAATCGCTTCTTGCCGGGCAGTTCTATCCGGTCCGTATCAATGACTGCCACAAAACCGCAGGCAAGAATCCGGCTCTTGTCAGCGAGCTCCAGAAAAAATTCCGGGTCTTCGCCTTTCCGACTCTGATAGTCGTGAGCGAAAAAGGGAACATGGAGAATCTGCTCATCGGCAACTGTTCGTCACTGACTACTTATCGCTTCCTGAGCCGTTCGGTGTACAAGCGCGCCGGGTCTTGAGGCCAAATTACATGGGACCAGACTACATGGTTCCGGGCAGATGCTTGTCGATCCAGCTCAGGGCGCTTTTGAATGCCTGGGCAGGGACTTTCGTATCTTCATAGGTGTAATGGTCGCCGTCATCCACCAGTAGATACTCTTTTTTCTCGGTGGCGAGATTGTCGTAGACCGCCTCGGAGCCTACTGCTTTGGATTCGCCGTCATTTTTGCCATGCACCACCAGAACCGGCAGGTCCTTGATCTGGCGGGCGAATTTCTTGGTCTTGTACATATAGAACTGGCAGGCCATGAGCTCTCTCGGTTTGAGATCGAGCCTGACATCTTCGTCGTCCTGGAAGGCAGTGCGCAGCTCTTGCTTGGGGGTGGCCATGGCCATCAGATCCTCGCTCATCCCGGAGTCTTTACTGCGACCTCCGGTGAGGACTTTGCTTCCGACGCTGAAATAATTGGCCACGGTTTTATAGTGCTGGCCTCCCGGAGCAGCGGTGATCACTCCCCGGACGAGATCCGGATGCTCGGCGGCCACCTGCAGGCAGAGGGCACCACCCATGGCTTCACCCAGGACAAATACCGGTGTTTCCGGATGAAGCTTTTTGATTGCTTCTAGAGACCCGACGACATCCTGGTAGGTCTTCTCCAGATCCATGCGGCCGTCTTTTTTGTCTTTCTCTCGCCAGCCCCCGAATCCCCTGAGATCGATGGCATAGACCGCTATGCCGTCGGCAGCCATGCGCTTGCCGAGATCCTCGAAAACGCCCTTGTGAAGACCGAGCTCGTGAAGACAGAGCAGAATGGAGCGGGGCTTGTCTTCGGTTTTCCAGAAAAGCGCCTGGGGATTTCCCTTGACGAGCTCCACGGACTCGGCGCTTGTCACGCGCCTCTTTCGATCGCTTGAAGCAGCGCTCTCGGTGCCGGAAGATTTTGCCGAATCTTTCGATAAGACCGGCGGAGCCAGGCAAAAGGTCAATGTGAGAGTCAAGGCGAGGGCGACTCTTCTCTTGTCTTTCTCTTTCACTATGCAAACATCTCCTTCGATCTCAAGGAGATTTTAGCGCCTTTTGAGTCCCGGTTGGTTCCACGGCAAGAGGAAGGTCGCCTCCTACCCAGGCCTTCTTGACCAGTATCGGGGTCTGGATGGCTTCACGGTCGAGCAACACTTCTTCTTCTACTTTTACTTTTAATCTCTTGAAAGCCTGGCTCATGGTGGTCATTTTGCCCTGGCTTCGCAAAGACTCGATGAGTTGCCGGGTGAAAACGCCGTTGGGATACTTCAGTGATTCCCAGGATTCCTGATCCTGGGCGCTGGAGGCAAGCAGGAGCTGACCGGTTCCGACATTGAGGGTACTGGGATTGACGGTCAGGGGCCGGGTGATACCTTTGCTGCCCACGGCACCACCGTGACAGACATCGAGAATGAGCACTATCCGGTCCGACTCGATGAGGTCGGTAATTCCAGTGGTGATCCATTGCATTGGTATGCCTGCCAGGACCAGGTTGTTCTGGTTGGCGTCATGAGTGACGATGAAATTGGCGCCGACTTCTTTCTTGGCCGGGCTACCATGGCTCGAGATATAGATCACCACCAGGTCGTCCCGGCGAGCTTCTTTGCCCAGCCAGGCTTCGCCCAGATGAGAGACGATACCGTCTCTTGTAGCTTCTTTGTCGGTGAGCAGTTTGACATGGTCTTCGGCAAAACCGGCTTCTTCCACCAGATAGTTCCTGAAATCAGTGGCGTCCTTGGCTGCATATCTGAGATTGATCGAAGTATCTTTGAACTTGCTTATTCCTATGACCAGAGCCCATTTGTCTTTCACCGGTCTGGTCTTTTGATTGCCCAGATCAGAAGATGTCCTGGCCTCTTCCGAATTGCCGTGTCCAGGAAGGCTCAGCTTGATACGTGCCGATTCTTTCTTGAGCTTTGCTGCTTCGTCCTTATCGCCTTTATCTAGCAGGAGCTCGGCCAGGCTGTCCAGATCGTGGGCCCGGACTGCGCTGTCGGCACCGTAGAGACTCTCGTCCAGCTTCAGAAGAGTGCCCAGGGAATCTTTGCAGTCTTCGATCTTGCCTGCCTGACGCTGGATCCTGGCCAGATCTCTGAGAAGCGATGCTGTGGAAGAGTCTGCCTGGCTCTGGTTCTGGCTGCGAATTTGCAGAGCCCGCAGCAGGAGAGGCTCGGCGGTCTTGAACTTGCCCTGCATGGCCAGCACGTCGGCGAGATTCTCCAGGCTCAGGGCGACTATGGGGCTCTCCGCACCGAGACTGTTTTCTCTTGCTCTGAGTCCCCGGGCGAGGAGCTTCTCGGCCTCGGGATAATGACCGAGGCTAGTCTCGAGCAGGGCCAGGTTGTTCAAGCAGGTGGCGGTATCGGGATGATCCTCCCCCAGGGCTGCCCGGGTGATGTCATAGCCTTTCTGGTAAAAGCTGACCGCCAGGTCATATTGTCCCTGATTGAGATAAAGAGTACCCAATAGATTCATATCCTGGGCCACCACCGGGCTTTCCTTTCCCAGATATTTCTCGTCCAGTCTCAGGGCTTTCTTGAATCTCCCCTCGGCCTGGTCATAGCTGTCCACCGCCAGATAGACGTTCCCCAGCTTCCTCAGAAGTGCCGCCAGGCGCTCGTCATCGCGACCGCCGTTGAAACGGGCCACCTGCGCTGCCGCCGCGTTAAGGGCTTTCAAAAAAACGGCACCGTCATGCTTGCGCCGGGCCAGCTCAGCCATGAAAATTCGGGCTTCCACCGTGACGGGACTGCCGTCATCGCTTTTGAAGCTCTCTTCCACGACCTTTGCAGCACCGGTGAAATCTTCCACGGTCTCCAGGAGCGAGGCAAGCTCCAGGGCTACCTCGTGATTGTCCGGTTTCAGAGAAAGAGCCTTTCTGATTATCGGCTCTGCCCGGGAGTACTTTCCCTCGGCTGTGAGCAGGCGGCCTTTCATCAAGAGGACATCGAAAAGAATATCGCTGTCCTTTTCGCTGGTAGCGATGGCGGTGGCTTCCTCGAGAAGCTCCCGGGCCTCCGCCGACTTTTGCATGTCCTGGTAGATGGCAGCAAGATTGAGTAGATAGGGGATCAGACATTTGCCTTTGCGACCGCTTGTTCTGGTAAGCTCCAGGGCTTTCCTGCCCAGGGCCTCGGCTTCGGCAAAGCGGCTCGTCTTCCGATACACGGAGGACAGGGCGGCCAGGTCTCGCACCACCGCCGGGGCGTCCTTGCCATGATTTTTCTCATCCAGGACTAGAAGTCGCTTGTACAGGTCCTCGGCTTCGGCGAGTCTTTCGGTGGCGGCATCGAAGCCAGCAACCATTCGCAGGGTCTTTTCCTTGCGCGGGTCTTCGTCGGTGAAAGTCTCGGCGCTCTTGAGGGCGGAGTCGAATTGCCGGCCGGCTTCTTCCACACGCCCCCGGGACTGAGCCTGTTTAGCCGATTCGATGAATGTGCTCCAGAGAGTCTCCTGCGCGAATACCGGGGGGCAGACGGCGAAGGAGAGTGCCAGGGCTAGTGCGGAGATTCTCGATGGGTCAGAAATTGTCTTTGTCCTTGCGATTCTCGTAAGCTCTCAAAAGACGCTCGTCCATGTCCATGGGTTTGCCCTGGGAATACTCCTGGGAGTAGACCACGAGCTTGCGGGCAATAAACGAGAATACAGCGAAAAACAGGGAGGAGGCGGCAAAAAGCTTGAGGTGCCCGTGCTGGGTCGCCTGGAGCATGAAAACCTGTTTGAGCTCCGGTATCTTTGCGACAATCTGTCCCTGGAGCTCGGGCTTGCCGTAAAAGAGGACGAAGAGGGCGATGGTGATATAAATCCCTATGGTGAGCGAATAAGTGGCAGGGGACCGGTTGAACTCGAAGGTGGAGGTGCCGTCCGACTTGGTCCGGGCCGAGTAAGCACCAGTCAGTATTGCCCACAGTGCCCCGAAGAGCATTACGGTACTTATTCCTATACAGATCCACTCAGTCATCTTGGAACTCGCTCCAGCGATCGAATTGAATCTATTCTATTACTTATTCCATCTGGAATCGAGATCAGAGAGAGTCGGGAGCGAAATCCGGCGACTCAGGCTGGTCAGCAATCCGGAGCGTTTCACAAAAGTTCTACAAATTTTTGCTCTAATTGCCCTGGATTCGCCGAAGTTGCCACCCAGCTTTCTTTCCCGCTTACACTTACCAGGATCGTCCTATGAATATCCACCTCCGCCCGTTACTGGCCTGCCTGGCTCTGCTTTTCTCCGTCAACACCATACCTGCTTCTGCCGAAGTCACCGAACAGCTCAAGGTGGAAGGCGAGGTCATGGGTGTCGAGGCACAATACCAGCAGATGCATAAGAGCTTCGAAGAGAAGCTCGGCAAACTGGAAGGTCTCGGTGGTGGCATCAAGCCTTTCGCTGACCGGCTCAGCCAGATTGACGAGAGCTTCAAGAAAGGCGATTCTCAGGGAGCGGTGCGCTCTCTCGATTCGCTCGATCGCAGCATCGAGTCCCAGCTCAAGTCCGTGACCGCCCTGCGAGCCCCCAAGCCCAAAGTCTCTCCGGCATCGCAAGTAGTGTCATCCGGTTCCCAGAATTCTCAAGTTTCTCAAAATCCTCTTTTGATCCTTGCCCGCTCCGAGGTCGGCGGCAAGAGCCTGATCAGCCCCGAGACCATTGCATCGATGAACACCAGCAATTATTCTTCCTTCCAGGGCAGCCCTAACGAGTATCTCGAGAAGCTGGCCAAGGATCTGGTCGGTCGCGAGCTCGGCGGCCTGTCCATACCGGTCAAAGGTCCTTTCCGCCTGGAGCGCTTCCGCAATGTCCAGCGCATAAGCGAGCTTCGCAAGATGGGCAAACGGGTGGACAACTTCCTTTATCAATATGAGAAAACCGAAGATCTGGCCGCCCAGGCTCATCGCGATCCCGGTCGTATCGAAGAGCTCTCCAGCCAGGTCCGCTACCTGGCCCAGCAGCTCGGAGTCAGCCAGCTTTCCGGTTCACTGCGCCAGCAGTCTTACTAGCAGTCATGTCTTTCGAGGATATTACCCGGCAACTCGAAGCCACCGATCGGAGCATCGATCGGGCCAGAGAGCTGGTGCAATCGGGCCAGCTCAATCGAGCTCAGAAGCTCTACCGGTCTATCCTCAATGACGTAGTCGAGCTCTATGGTGCCGACAGTCTGAAAACCTGCAACTGTCTCATAGATCTGGCGGACATAGCTTACGCTCAGGAGCGCTATGCCGAAGTGATCATGCTCGTCGAGCAAGTGATCGTCACCGACAACAGAGCTTCGATCTTTACCGCCGAGCAGCTTCTCTCGGTACATTTCAAGCTCGCCCGGGCATTCGAGAAGAGCAATAACATCAATGAAGCCTATGGTACTCTTCGTGATCTTCTCGAGCAGTCAGAGAAAGTCCTGGGTCCTTCGAACCCATTCACCGCCCGGGTGAAAGAGAGTCTGGTCAGTCTCTGCAAGCGCAACTCGCGGAAGCTGAGATCGGCAGAGAAAGTAATCGAGACCATGAGCGAGTCGCGCCAGGCGCAATTCTCCACCAATCAAAAAATGAAAGCCAGCTTCGCCCGGGAGTCCGCCAACCACCGCGCCAGCAGGGCATATGTCCCGGATGGTGCCACAGTGGCGCTACGCAGGACCTGGGGACGCAGTATCACCCTGGCCTCGGCTTTCGTTCTCTGTCTGGGATTCTTGATCTCCGGTCTTCTTCAGCCGACCCTGCACGATACGGATAAAGACAAAAAGAGAACCAGCGCTTTCGAAGCCAATGCCGGGCCCTCCCTTTCCGCTCCACCGGCATCCCTGGTCGGTCTCTTCGTCTCGACCGATGGTATCAAGTCTCTGAATGTTGCCGACAACGGCCAGGGTGTCCTCAGCGACGGTGGCGTCAGGACTGACGTGAAAGTCACCAGAGCCGGTGCTGAGGTCTATGCCACCAGCGACGACTCCCGCCATATCTTCCGCAATGTCGACCAGTCCCTGGTGGACGAGAGCGGAGCCAGGCTCTATAAAGACGGCGCCCCGGAGCTCGCCACCGTGCAGGTGATCAAAAATGTCGCCGTTACACTCAATCGCTACTACCGGACCTATGGACGTTATCCTCAGAGCCAGGCCGAACTGCAGTCCCTGAGAGAATATGTAGCTTATATGAACCCTCTCAACGACCGGGCCTGTTTCCCGCGGCTCATGAATGTCATCGAGAAGAGGGGCTCTTCCATGACCCTGGACGAATACAACAACGCCAGCATGATCGTGGGCTCCCTGATGAATCAGTCCGGAACCATGGGAGAGCCCTGCGGAGTAGAGCTCTATGTCAGCCCTTATTCGAGCTCCGGCGAGACGGTGATCGTCAGAGGTTACGATCATACAGGCTCGCTGCTTCCCTGCTCGACGCCGGGACGCTGCTACTGCGTGGTGCTCACCGCCGGCTCTGTCCGATAGAGATTTATTCGGCTCGCCTGGCTTCTAAGAACGCCGCGACCATCATATAAATTCCTAAAGCCAATGCTGCAGCCATCAAGACAGCTTTGACTAGAAAGCCTTGCTCGAGCGAACCATGCACCGCAGGATCAGAAACAACTGTTGCGTCTTCGAAAAGCAGCACTCCGATAACGGTGGCACAGACAAATGACAAACCTGATACCAGAGCGAAACATTCGATAGTCTTGCGTTTGAAAGTATCGACTGGAGCCGGCGGTAAGGTCACTACCTCGTCGGCTCCCCTGTTGATAGTCGAGTTAATAATGAGTATCAGGTACTGGAAGTTTCGAAGGTTCTCTCCAAACGTGATCATTCCGTTTTCCGATCTCAATTCGTGAACCCGAGTTGCTCCTCCTGCGTTAACGTACTCAATGGTTTGAAACTGCAAATCATCATTCCAGAGCAGTCGTTTCTTCTTGAGAGGCGATCGCCATTCGATGCCCTCGGCATCAACGGTTAGCTTTCCTTCGATGCCGTCGAGCGAGTACAGGCATAGACCTATCGATAGCAGCGCTATGAAGATCAGGATGAAAACCAGCTCCGCGCCTGAAAATGAGGACATGGCAAAGCTGGCGAATACAGGACCGGGCACAGCAATCAACAAGAAGGCCAGTCTTCGCACACTCAGTGGAATAAATGGCTCGAACACCAAAGGGGTCTGAAGACTGAGTCTGCGAGTCATCTGTTTCTCAAAACCCCTGCCACCGGGAGTCAAATTCGCATCTATATTACCCCATTAAAGCATCGTAAAAGAAACCAGCAGGGAATTAGAGATTCGAATCAATCAGCTCTTTGACGTCGGCGCTACTGTGAAATCCCACTGTCGCAGCCTTGATTTTGCCCCGTTCGAAGAGCATCAGGGTGGGCAGGGACTGGACACCCAGCTTTGTGGCGGTCTTGCCGGCAAGATCGACATTGAGCTTGACGAATTTCACCTGGCCTTTGTATGAGCCTGCCAGTCGCTCCAGGACCGGTCCCTGGGCCCGGCAGGGTCCGCACCAGTCGGCGTAGAAGTCTACCAGGACAGGAGTTGCGGACTTGAGTACGGCTTTCCTGAAGGTGGCATCGTTCACAATCTGGATTTCGGCTTTTCGAGTCGATGCCGACACGGCTCCGGGGTTGCCTTCGGGATCTGCTCCTGACCGGGCTATGACTGCTGCCGAGCCGGCTACGGCGGCTGCCAGGGCTATGGTGGCGATGATACCTGTCTTTCTCATGGTTCTCGAGTCTCCTCTGCTTACATCTTTAATAACGCTCAGGGATGGGGTTTTGTTCCTGGGTCCCGGGCAATGTAAAGGCAAAAGCGTGTTAAGATTTCGGCATGGTCAAGAAATGGCTGAAAATGCTGAAAAAGGACGTGGTCGGCGAAGTCGTGCGCGACTACTCCGACCTGGTCAGAGATGACGACCGTATCGGCGTGCGCCTTCAACAGAAAGGCCGGGCTTTCCGTTTCCTGCTCACGCTCTCTGATCGCAATGCCGGCAATGCCATCTTCAATGCCCAGGTCTCCCACGCTCTGCTCGACGGGCTCCGGGAGCTGGTGGCGGATATGCAAAGCGTCACAGCTTCGAAGAACAAGAACAAGGAGTACCGCCTGCGTTTTCGGGACGGTGCCGTGGATCTGCTTGTAACCTACAATTATGATGCCGCTACCAATGTCCCCAGGCAGCGCTCCGCCCCTCTCAACAGTCGCACTTATAAGCTGTTCCAGGAAATGCTCGAGGACGTGGAAGTCCTTCTGCAAAATACCGTGGAGACCACCGACGACTGGGGCGACTAGAGAAGCCCTTCATTTGTTTCCGCGACACTCGTCGGTCCTGGCGCTCTCCAGAACTTTGCGAACAGTTTAGGAAACTGAAGTTTCAGGTCTTGAGGGTCTTCGGTATATTCTTCGAGAAAGAGCCGACGTTCCAAATCTCTGTTCTCTCCATCATCTGGAATCGGCTTGTTGGCGTAAATGTGCTGCCCAACACGTTCTTCATAAATCTGAATGGGTATGCAATCAAATATCTCGTATCTTTCGAACCTTTCAGGATTTGGAAGGCTAAGAAGCATCGATTCCGGATCTTCCAAGAAATGATAGAAAACCTTTCTTCCCTGTGCGATCAAGCCAGCCACAAAACTCTGGAAGTCATCATCTCCACAACCATTAGTCACGATGTAAACTGCCTGGGAAAGGCGGGGAGTGTCCGCTTTCCACTTCAGTTCATCAAATTTCAGCTGGAACCGAATCATCTCCTCTGCGGACAATGATGAAATGGACTGCCGATAACGGTTTTCATGGTTCTGTAGTGAATCCGATTCATCTGGAATGCTCCTTTCTACGATTTCCCAGAACTGGTCCTCATTCATTGGTTGCGGAAACGCATTCACTATCTTATCTTCCAAAGGAACCAAGCAAGCATTCGGATGATGGTGGGCAACATAGGATTTATCGCTGGCATAATGATCGGCTCTTCTCCTATCTCTTCAGTTTGTCTCAATTGGGCAATTCGTGAACGAAGCAATTCTTGATCAACTCCAAGAGTCTGAAGGATAGCAGGAACAGAACATGTATTGTCCTCAATCATAGCAAGCAAAAGGTGATCTGTTCCCACTCGTTTGGAGCCGATTTGAGCAGCAAGCTCTATTACACATTTGGCACTTCGTGAAAATGGCAGTTCGTCGAAAGTGTTGCATTGGCCTGTTCCTAGACGCCGAATTACTTCTGCCCTGACTTTTTCTTCAGATAGCCCCAAGGATTTGAGAGCCCTGAAAGCGATACCCAGTTTCTCAGACATGATACTAAGAAGAAGTAATTCTGGATAAACTGAGTCATAGCGGAGAATTCTGGACCACTTTTGTGCTCTGGTAAGTACCATGATGGCATCGTAATCGAAATATTCGAACAATTCTCACTTCGCCTCTGAATCGCTCGGTGACCACTGTAGCTAGATATATCATGCAATCACCATCATGAGAACGGTGGAAGGACCCCCATCTGAAGGCACCAGGTACGAAGTTGGGAGCGCTCATAGTCACTCAAGGGAAATTGCATGCAGAGCCCTAGATACTCCTCGACAGTTTCAAGCTCACCTTTCATAAGGAGCTCCGTCGCCAGCTCCAAATCAGGCTCAAAAAAAGTGTCACCTGGAATTTCAAGTGACTCGAGTAAGTGCTTGCAGGCACTGGCTTGGTCTCCATCCTTCAATGCAAGTCTTCCGAGAACCACATGAGCAGCGTGAATCGCGCTGCCCGCTTTGTCGCAGGCACCAGGTCTATGTAGGACCCTTTTTGCGAACTCAGAGGCATGCGACCAGTTTTTTGTTCTCAGGGCAAAATCAGCAAGTCGCACAGACAGACCAAGCATCTTGAGCAAATCCGTATCCCTTTCCAGTACGCCGTCGGCCAGGAGAAACAGTTCTTCGCACCTTTCAGAAGTGGCTGTATTCGAGCTATCAACGACATCTACCAGCATTTCGATTGGGGCACTGTCATCAGGAGCTCGAGCCATAGACTGTCGAGCTGCGTGTTCGGCCATCTCGAACTCCTCATGCAACATGAAGAACATCCAGGCATGTACCAGTGTCGACAACGTGACCGGCTCTGACCGGACACGCTCGCACCAGGCGTCATGAAGCTCACGATAGGCGCTGGGATAGAGCTTTCGAAGACCCACGGTGCATGTGACAGCGCTTTCTGCAAGGACGTCGCCAGGAACATTCTCGATAATCCATCTCTGATGACGAAGGAAATCTGGCAAACGCGGCTCCAGATCTGCGGAATACCCGCCCAGGACTGTGGCTCGTGCATCCAGATTATTCGGCTCTCTGGCTAGGTCGACTTCCAGTTGCTGCAAGGCATCAGGGGACAGTAGCCGTCCCTCTTTGAACAACTGTAAAAACCTGTCATGCGCTTCATTCATACTTCTCCAGGAATCTCATCTCCCGTTGGCTTTTTTCCATTGACCAATAAAGTAATCCAACGAGTCGAGAAAATCATTCTCAACACTTTCTTGGCTGGCCTTTAGTTCGCCAACATATCGGTGGACAACCCCCTCGTTCTGACATCTCGAGCTAAAATTGATGGCTCTACCCATTGGCGTTTTGGAATCCTCCGCATTGGTTACTCTGAGACCTGCCTCTCTGCACTTCGTTTCAAGTGCCGTTCTGATTTTTTCGAAATCAATATGCGGTAGAAAAGGGTGGTTTCGCTGAACAGCTATAGTCAGGCATGTTATTCCTGTCAACAGATCGACTTCCTCATCGTCAACCGAACTCTCCCAAACAAGTTTTCGACAGGATGATAGCGAGTCCTTTTGTTTTTGCCGGGTCGGTGGGACCGAGTGCGCCGGTAGTCCATAGACATATTCACATAGAAACAGAACGCAAAAGACAAATCCAAGTCGCTTCATATTTGCTGGTCAACCCCAATTTGAGTTATCTAAACAGCTTACTAGCCTTTGGTCCAGATACTTACTCCGAGACTCAGACTAGAAATGTTTTGGAGAAGAGCAGGGCCCAAATAGACCCCTTGATCGAAGATCAAAACGCAAACGCTCAAATATGGACGATATCCGAGCGAGCTCAACCTCTTTAATGAGTCCTTCCTTGATGCCAGATGAAATACGAACTCCTGAATCTGTTCCTCTATAGTAAGACTCGAATCTGTAGTTGCTTTGAGTTCCCATCTCCCGACATACGATTCTCGACTGATATCTGCCTCGAACTCTCCCTTCTTCAGAGTCGATGTCGGGATAATTCCAAGCTCAGCGGAAATCAAATCAGGATCTACGTCAGAATGGCAGAAGATGAGGGATAGTTCCAGGTCTTTAGGATAGATATGATCCAAGGCTCTATTCTTCTTCATAGGCTTTCACTTTCACTCTGGTGTCAGGAGAGCGGGGCACCACGATCAGTGCTTTGCCGTTGCTGAAATCGCCGCAGAGGAAGAAGTCCTTTTTGAAAGTATTACGTCCGATGCGATCGACGAAGTGCCAGCGATCGCCCTGGCGCACGGCGGCGAACTGTTCTTTGAACGAGCGAGCGTCATCGAAGCTACAGGTGATAGTGGCATCGCCGCGATTGTCGATAAAGCCCCATTTGCCGTTGGTCTTCACCGCACATAGATAGTCGGAGAAACTCCGGACACTGTCGTATCTGAGGGGGATGGCCAGACGACCGTTCCGATCGACGAAGCCCCATTTGCCATCTTGCAGCACACCGCCGAGACCGAGGCCGAATGGTCTTGTTCGATCGTATTGTGCTTTGATGATCGTGTCTCCGGTGAGATCGATGAAGCCGAAGCGAGGCTTGCCTCCCTTTTCATCAGGAAAACCGACGGCAGCGATATCTTCGCTATACGAGCAGGTCCCGGGCATCAAATCTTCTGCTCTGACATTGCCGGTTTTTCCGAGGAAAGCGAAGCGATCGCCCACCGGCACCAGAGCATAGCCGCAGGTATAGGGCCGGGCACCCCGGGGGATGTCGTTATTGCCATAGGTGAAGGCTTTCTGTCCGGCTCGGTCGATATAGTAGCCGGTGGCACCTTCGAGAACGAAAGCGAGACCGTCGCTGAATCTGCCCGGATCACTGAAGCGGGGCTTGATCATCATCTTGCCGGTTCTCTCGAGATAGCCCCATTTGCCATCTACTTTGACTGCTCCCAGCCCTTCCGAGAAAGGTCTTGCATCCTCATAAATGGGCTCGACGAGAAAGTTGCCTTTGAAGTCTATATAACCCCAGCGCAGTCCCTTCTGGCAGGCCGCCAGACCTTCGCTGAAGGGCCTCGCCGAAACGAACTGGGGCTTGATCATCATCAGACCCTGACGATCCAGATAACCCAGATCCCATTCGCGTTGGGCTTCCAGCAGTGCCAGTTTCTGCTCGTCGGTGAGCTCCACCAGCACCGGTGCCAGTCCCTGGTAAAAACTGCCACCATCGAGGAAGGGCCCGTTGATCACTTTCTTTTCGCTCGGATCTATAAAGCAGGCCCGATCGCCGGTCTGGGTAAAAGAGAGACCGTCCTGAAAAGAAAGAACCCGATCGTACTGGATATTGATGGCGGGCTTGCCTTCGGTGTTTATGAAACCCCAGCGGCCGCTTTTCTTGACCGCGGCAAGACCTTCTTTGAAAGGCTTGGTTTCCTGATATCCGGAAGCGATGAGTTTGCCGTTCTTGCCTACGAATCCCCAGGTGCCGGTCTCTTCTTTGACCTCGGCAAAACCTTCCGAGAAGTCCCGGGCATCCAGATATTTGCACTTGATGGCGAGCTTGCCTTCTTTATCGATGTAGCCGAAATGCCGGTCCATGAGCACCGCCGCGAGACCTTCGACGAAGCTCGAAACCGTATCGTAGCGGGGCTCGATGATCAGGCTGCCATTGTTGTCCACGAAACCCCAGAGCCACTGACCGGGAGCCGGAAGGTGACGTTTGTAGCTGAGCGTTGAATCAGCCGGCTCTTTGTCCGTGGCAGCCTTCTTGTCCTCGATTCCAAGTACCGAAAGCTGATCCTGCTTGAACGCTACCGCAGCGAGGTCCTCCGAGAGGGGGCGGAACTCCAGGGCGTCACCGGCGGTGGCGACCACCACTTCCCCCTTGCGACCTTTGATAGGACTCGGGCAGGTGGCATCGGCTTTGTTCACCTCCGGTGCGGCGGCTTTCTTGCCATCGATGCCGATATAGAATTCCTGACCCTCTTCCACGACCCGTGCCGGTCCCCCGGCAAGGAAGTTGCCGGCTTCGTTATAACGCGGCTCGATGGCGAACTTGCCGGTTTTATCGATAAAGCCCCAGAGCTTTTTGTGAAAGATGACCTTTGACGCTTCCGATTCGACGCCGTCCTCGAAAAAGCCTGGAAGCTCGTAGGTCTTGCAAAGAGCAGGACCGGAGATCGAAATCAGGGTGAAAACAGCAAGGATCGAAGCCATTGCTCTGGTGCCGGTCATTGAATTCTCCTCGAAAAACCGCCTCAGGATAATTGATTGCAGGCTCTACTTCAATATGTCAGCCTGCGGTGCTTCTTCCAGAAGGGCATGCCTGCTGTTGAAACCGATGGCAAAGGCGATGAAATATGCATTCACGGTCACAAGAACTAGAATGATCAGGGCTCTTGTCCGCATGGTCAATCGCTCACTACGAAGTCGACTTTTTTCGTGTCGGCATCCACGTCGGCGCCGGTGCGCTGGTAAGTGACCAGGACAGAGCCGGGCTCGACCTTTTCTGTGACCTCGGGACCGGCCACAAGGTCGAGAGCCAGGGCGAAAGATTTGTCGCCCAGGTGCTGGTTGTACTCGTCTTCCATGACTTTAGCGTCGAAGGCGATGGTGTTCTTGCCTTTCCTGACCAGGGGCGATATGTCGATGAGCTTGCCGGGACCGAAAAAATTGTCGATGGGCCGATTATTGATACTGACGGTTATGGAAGAGCCGATATAGTCGCTGCCCCGGGAGACGATATAGAACTTGCGGTTATCCGGAACAGCGCTTTTCTTCTTGCTAGCCGGTTCTTTTTTAGCCGGCTCTTTCTTTTCAGGTTCCTTCTTCTCCGGCTTTTTCTCGACCGGTTTGTCTTCTTCGACCTTTTTCTCCTCCGGCTCTGTCTTGGCAGGAGGAGGCGGCGGCACCGCTATGACAGGCTTGTTGCCGGTGGCACGATCCACCAGGGACTCCAGCGATTCCACGGTCCCGGGAGGCACGGTCTCGATGGGGGCCAGACGTTGATTTATGCCGATATAATAGCCGGCGAAACCCGCTCCGGAAACGAAAAGCAGGAAGATCACCAGATCGCTCAGGGCACCCAGGACAGTCGACTTGTTTTGCTTCTCTTTGATTTGCTTTTCGGCCATGGGGCAAACAATAACATAGAAGTCAGGGCGCAGGATGGACAACAAGCTCTCCACCATCACTTATGGAACTCTCATCGCTTTTCAGAGCCTGGTGGCTCTGTCTCTTTTGGCTTTCGCCCTGACCTTCTTCTTCGCCAGGGCGACATTTTTCTCAGTTTTTCCCGATCTCGAGCAATGGCGCCTTCCTGCCATGGTGGAGAAAGTCGCCCGGGTCTCGCCCACTGGGGAGAAGCTGCCACCCCGCCCTCTCTTTCTTCCCCCGCCCCTGCCCAAAGAGCCTCCGGCACCGCCTCTTGCCTTCCTGCCCCCTCTGCCCGAGCCCCTCAAGGGCAAACCTGTAATTTTTCAGAAGGGGGAGACCTCAGGGGTTCCGTACTATATAGCCAGGGTCTCTCTCAAGGACCCCGAGACTTTTATGACAATCGGTCTGCCCCACGGGGCGACCATGGCCAACAGCCCCACGGTCCAGAATGGCGATGAGAGCTTTCCCTCTTTCGTCAAGCGCATGAAGGCGGCAGTGATCATCAACGGCACTTTTTTCAGCAAAGACCAGCAGAAAAGAGTGATGGGCAATATGGTGGCAGACGGCAAGGTCCTCAAGTACAGCCAGTGGGAGAATTATGGCACTACTCTCGGTATCAAGCTCGGCAATCAGCCCGAGATGATCACAGCCCGGCGTCAGGGCAAGCCGAATTATGACGATTACTGGTTTTCCATCACTTGCGGACCCCGCTTGCTGGACAACGGATCTCCTTGTGTAGATCCGCAAGCAGAGGGCTTTGCCGATCCCCATGTCCTGGGAGTCGGTCCCCGATGTGCCATGGGTTATCCGGCAAGCAGGGACAGCATCTATCTGCTGGTTTTCCTCAAGGGTCTTTCCCTGAAAAAAGAGGCGGAGGTCATGAAAGCCCTGGGATGTCTGGACGCTATGAACCTCGATGGAGGCGCTTCTCGGGCTATCGCTCATATGGGCACGGTGGTGGTGCCTGCCAGCCGTTCCCTGACCAATGTCATAGCGGTTTATGATACAAGCTGTCACGCACCACAAGCAGTGCGGAGCTCCTGGCGCCAGTTCCAGAGAGAGAAGCTGAGCAAGCAGAAAGGCGGCATCTGGCCCTTCGGGAGCTAATTCACTTCGATCCTGATACCACGTGGCAGGACATGGGAATCTCGATTGCTTTCTTGATATCGCTGTCGCTTCTATAGGACTCGGCTGCTTTCAGGACGGCATTTTTTATATCTTCGAGCTGCTCTTCGGTTTGTGCTCTCAGCAGCCCGCCGGTGCGCGGGGTGCCGGTGTAGAAAGCCTCGAAGAGGTGCTCCGCGCATTCCAGAGCCCAGAGCATCGGCACCGTCTCGAACCCGATCTCTTCGAATCCGGCTTCTCTCAGAGAGCGCTCGCACTCGTCCCTGTCGCTGAAGCGGAAAAAGGGAGGACCGGCAGGCAGGGGGACGCTGTCGTCGCCGAATTCGCTGATTGCCTTGAGCACTAGACCGAAAGCAATAGCCTGGTCGGGCTTGCTCCATACGGAGAATGCGAAACGCCCCCCGCGCTTGAGGACCCGGAAGGCTTCCTTGATGGCCAGGTCCGGCTCATCGAGATGAAGTATGCCGAAATTCATGCAGACCAGGTGGAAGCTCTCATCGGCAAAAGGCAGGTCGCAGGCATCACCTTCCACCAGATCCAGGGAAGGATTGAGAGCCCGGGCTTTTTCAAGCATCACCGGCGAGAAATCGAGAGCGGTGGTGGAAAGACCCCGCTCCACCAGCTGGGCAGCCACATAGCCCGGCCCGGTGGCTATATCGAGGACTGTCTGCCCGGCACTCGGGGCCAGGGCGTCGAGGAGAGGCCCGATACTCTGTCCGGTGAGCCCGGCGAAGTAGTCATGATAGCCACCGGCCACCTTCTGCCAGCCGCGATGCTCGAA
>JAGQHH010000359.1 GCA_020431945.1 Cyanobacteria bacterium HKST-UBA02
GCGGCTCGGTCATCGACACCGCCAAAGTCGTCAATATCTGTGTCACCCTGGGCGGACACATTCTGGATCATCAGGGTCTGAACGTCATCGAGAATCGACTCAATCCCCTGGTGGCAATTCCCACCACCACCGGAACCGGATCCGAAGTCTCTTATGTAGCCATGATCAAAGATACGAAAGACGAGCGCAAACTCGTCTTCGGCAGCCGCTTCATGGCTCCGGATGCCGCCATCCTCGACCCGGTCCTGACCGTCACCCTGCCCCCGAAGCTCACCGCCGCCACCGGCATGGACGCCATCACCCACGGTCTGGAGTCCCTGGTGGTCCCTTCCACCCGCTCCGCATTCACCGACAGCCTGGCGATCACATCTATGAGAATTCTTTTCGAATTCCTTCCTCGTGCCACCAGCCATGGTGATGATATAGAGGCTCGATCCCAGACACTGATAGCAAGCACTATGGCAGGCATAGCTTTCAGCAATGCCGGAGTAGGCATTATCCATGCCCTCGCCCATGCTACCGGAGCCCGCTTCAAGACCCATCACGGAATGACCAATGCCGTCTTCCTTCCGCACGGGATCAGGTTCAATACCGAGAGCTCCGCAGCCAGATATGCCGAGGCCGCCCGGGCCCTTGGTATTTACGACAAATTCGATGATAATGAAGGGACGGAGAGATTGATCCAGGCGATCAAAGAGCTCATGGATACGCTCCAGTTACCACAAAACCTCGAGGCACTCGGCGTCCCCAGAATGAATCAGGATCAAATGCAAGACTGGGCCCACCTGGTTATCGAAGATCCGGCAATCATGTTCAATCCTAGGGATGCCAGCCTGGAAGACGTGATAGAGATTTTCGAGAGGGCTTATTGATGCCGTATTTCTGCGATACCAACGAGCTGGCATTGGTCATGGAAGAACTATGGGCCACCATCGCCGACGCCCCGGATGTGGCCGACCCTCTTATAGAATCCCGCCTCGTGGTCCGGTTCCATTATCGCGATCCGGAAGGCAGGCTGACGGTGGATTGCTCCGACGGCAAGATGATGAAAGTCCGCTGGGGCGAGTGCGATACCAAGCCGGTGGTGGAGATGTTCATGAAATCGGACGTCGCCCATCAGTTCTGGCTCGGCAAAGTAAACGTACCGGTCTATCTTCTCTCGGGCAAGATCGTCGCCAAAGGTCCGGTCAACAAGGCCCTGGCGCTCTTACCAGCGATCAAGCCGGCATTCCTTCTCTATCCCGACGTGATCCATAGAGTCCTCAATCGCTCCCTGGCCAAGGCAGGAAACAAGCCGCATCCCGACGAGGCCAACAACTAGTGTCCGGTGACCGGCTTATCCTCACCGTGGGCGAGCTCGTTCTGGACTGGATCGCCAAAGACTTCGGAGTGGGATTCATCGAAGCCTCCACTTTCGTCAAGAGCCTGGGGGGCAACGCCGCCAATGTCGCCATCGCTCTCCAGCGTCTGGGCACCCAGGCGAGGATCCTGGCCAAAATAGGCGCCGACGTCCACGGCCGCTACCTTCTCAAAGTCCTGGAAGACGAGGGGGTAGACACCTCGGCAGTGCTCATCGACCAGAACAATGTCACCGCCCAGTGCTATGTCTTCACCACTTTCGCCAACGACAATACCTTCCTCAACTGGCCACCGGGCAACGCCGCTCACAAGCTGGACGGCGATGACATCGACCCGGTCCACTTCCAGTCTGCCCAGGCTCTGCACGCCACCGGGATCTCGCTCATAGTCGAGCCCCGCAAAGCCGCTGTGCTCAAGTCCATGCAACTGGCTCGGGAAAACGACATTGCCGTGTCTTTCGATGCAGGCTTTCCCACCGGTCAGGGGGAAGGGGCTATCAAAGCCGTGGAAGACGCCCTGGCCCTGGCTCATATAGTGAAGGTCAATCTCCCGGAGTTGCTTTTCTGGTCGAAATACACCGGAGAAGACGTCAGCGACATTCCCGCCGATGCCATCGACTATTACGAGAAGCCGCCCAGCAGCGGGCACGAGGGTGCCGTGGACCTGGTCCATCTCCTGGACCGCGACCGGGTGGCCTCCCTTGCCGGGGCCCTGGCCAGACACTTCAAGCCGGATATCCTCCTGGTCACCATGGCGGACCGGGGCTCCCTGCTGTTTGCCGGCAAGCACCAGATCTGGACCGAGGCATTCCCGGTGGAGACAGTCGCCGGAGTGGGAGCCGGGGACGCCTATGTGGCGGGCTTCCTGCATCGTCTCCTGAGCCTGGCAGGCAAAGACCGTCTCCTTCGCCTGGTGGAAGATCCTGATCAGGAGCGGCTTACTAAAGCCGCCCGCTATGCTTCGGCGGTGGGAGCGATCGCCACCACCAGCCTCAGCGCCCACGAAGGGCTGCCCCGAGCCGCTGCCGTGGACAAGCTGCTGAGCACCTGCGGCAAGCCGATAGACTGACCCCGCCTGCCTTGAAGCAGGTTGTCATGGGGTTTATTTCATTTTACTTTTGGCTCTTCCCTTGTTAATCTAGACATGTCTTCTTCCCGGACTGCTGCACTATGGAATTGCTCGCCCAGCTCGTGAGTCTCTTTCACGGCTTAGCCAACACCGTGATTTTCGTGATCATCTGTATGACCACGGTCATGTCGGTGATCCTCTACAAAGTCATCTTCCAGTCCGGCTATTTCAGCTCTTACGACCGCAATCTCTGACCTCGAGCTCTAAGGACTGAGCACCTTGTCCGCTGTCATCATGTACTCGCAGATGGCGAACATGTTAGTGATGTCGTCTTTATCGATATCTTCTTTGAGCCCGTAGAACTCGACACAGAGCCCGCAGGCCAGCACGTCGCAGCCGGCTTCCTTGAAGTCCAGGAGGACTTTCCGGCAAGAAGAATCCCGGGCAAGAAGCTTGACTCCGGTATTGGCCATTAGAATCGCCCGGGGAAGATGGCCCGAGTCGAGCATGGTCTGCAGAAAAACATCCAGTAGATTGCGCGAGAAACTCTCGTCCCCCTGACCGAAAGAGTCTTTGCCCAGGAAGACAACGGTCCCGACCCCGGTCTGGGCTTGCGGGGCGCCCTGAGAATGGGCGTGGGCGGCCGGGGCAGGGGCGGTTTCCGCTGCGCTCTCGCCGTTGCGTTCGATAATCACCCGGAAATGCTCTCCTTCCGGAGCGCTGGTCATGGACACTTTCTGAGACCGGGCAAGACGCTCGAGGTTTTTGACATTCACTTCGGTCTCCACCAGGGCTTCGATAGAGACCACGCTCTTATCATCGAGGAGCTTCTTGGTCCGGAGCACCGGCTCGGGACAGACGAGTCCGCGCAGATCAACCTCTTTCTTCATGCTCTTGCTCCTCTTTTCAAAAGACCTTCACTCTGCCGGGGTTGTCTCCTTCGATGAGACAGCCGGCGATACTCGCCTGCAAGCCTTCCGCCTTGAGAGCCTGCAAGAGCTCCCGGGCTTGATCCTCACCCACCGCCAGAAGCAGACCTCCGGAGGTTTGAGGATCGAAGAGAAGATCTTGATAAGCGAGATCCACTTCCTTTATATAAGATACGAAATCAGAAAATGACTGGCGGTTGCCATAGGCGCCGGCAGGCACGAATCCTTCCGAAGCCAGCTCCAGGACCCCGGGAAGATACTCGATGGAGCAGGTGTCGATCTCGGCAACCAGACCGCTGGCTCTGGCCATCTCCCGAACATGCCCGGCAAGACCGAAGCCGGTGACGTCGGTGGCGGCATTGATCTTGAAGCTCCTGGCCACCGCAAGGGCGATGTCATTGAGCCCGGTAAGCGAGTCGATGAGCTCGCTGGCGGCGCCTTCCTCGAGTTGCTCCCCTTTGAGACCCAGCAAAGCTACACCGGTTCCGATAGGCTTGGTGAGAATGAGAACGTCTCCGGGGGAGGCACCACCATTGGTGAGCATCTCGGAAGGCTTGACCAGACCGGTAACCGAGAGACCGTAGACCGGCTCGCTTGCCTGGATCGAGTGGCCGCCGGCAAGACTGGCGCCGGCTTCCTTGACTTTGTCGGCACCGCCTTCCAGAATCTTCTTAAGAACCGAGAGCGGAAAATCGCAGGTCGGAAAGCAAACGATATTGAGGGCGAAGACCGGTTTGCCGCCCATGGCATATACGTCGGAAAGGGCATTGGCAGCCGCGATCTGTCCGAATGTATATGGATCGTCGAGCAAGGGCGGAAAGAAATCTACTGTCTGAATAATTGCAAGGTCTTCTGAAATTTTGTAAACAGCAGCATCCTCGAAATGCTCGATCCCGGCAATCAAGCACTCGTCATGATTACCGGACAGTCCGCCCAGCAGGGACGCGAGTTCGGCGGAGCCGAGCTTTGCCGCACAGCCACCGGCTTTGATGTTGGCGGTCAATTTTTTACTATCGATATCCGGGGCTTGACTCATATAACAGACCTCTCTTCGATACGCAGGAGATCGGCACTACTACATGCTTTCGGAATAGACGTCCCATGAAGCATGTTTATCGAAAAACAACAATTTGAAAAAGGCTCATGTAACGGTCCTTCTGAAAACCGCTTATTATGCACTTCTTGGAGAGCCGTCATTTCGGACATTCCAAAAATCCTTTTATATTATTTCAAAGCCTTTTGAGTATTTATGGGCGTTTAAGCCCTTTAAAAACTCGGGACCAGCGTGTAAATTCTATACTGGAACCCGACATCACGCCTAGCATAGACGGATGACTTGCGAACGTCTACGGGCTTACGTGGTTTCGTATATTTTTTGTTCTACCCACGTTCGTTCTATATAAGGTTTTCGCATGCCTAAGAAAGTACTTGTAGCCCTCCCGCCAGGATTACTCGAGCAGATTGACTTCGTAGCCCAGGTCGAGCATCGCACCCGCTCGGACCTGATTCGCGAAGCTCTGCGCCGCTACATAGAGAACTTCAAGCGCACTCAGAGCCCTCAGATGTCCGTCAGCACAGTGGGCAACCAGAAAGTCGCCCTCTTGACCGACGCCGAATAAGAGCCGGTTTGAGTATTTTCCCCACTGAAACCGTTGACTTCCTAACCCAAGCTACATAACATTATGAAGAGCCCATGGCGTGGGCATTTCATAAGATAGAACCCGGGTTATGAATTTCGTCAACATCCTGATTACAGAGCTCGCATTCGTCACAGTAGTGTTACTGGGACTGGGCTTTATGAAGCTGCCCAAATTCCTCACCAGAAAGCAGCTTTCCAGGCATTTCCCCTGGGGATACTATCCTGACCAGGTTCCCAGAGGCGACCCGGGCTTTTCGCCGGAGCACAGCACCGACTTCTTGCATGATGTCGGCGCCGAATTCGGTGGTCTGGACAACCTCGGAGATTTTGGCGAGTTCAGCGGCTTTGGAGAGCTGGGCGAATTCGGCTCGAGCTTCTGGGGCGGTGGAGAGTAAGGTCGTCTATACTTAATAGCTGTGAACGGCACTTACTACTTCTGGCTCGCGGGCTTTGTCGTCCTCATCGCTCTTTCCCTGGCATGGAAAGAGAAGCTTCGTTCGCTTGCCCTCACCGCTCTGGCCATCTATGCCACTGTTTTCATCGGCACCTCGGTGGTGTCGAGCTTCCAGGCGCGCTCCCGGGGTAATGCCGCCTATGTCAAAGCCGACCGTGCCGAGCTCAACCTCAAACTGAGCTCGGGTTTCGTGGCTGTGGAAAGCTACTCGCCTTTCCGGGACAAGAAAAGCTCCGACGAAGTGATCGGCAAGTTCTATAAAGACGCCATCGAAAGTCTGGACGACGCTATTAAAGAAGCCCCGAAGTCTTCCATCCTCAGAGCCCGCAAGATCATCATCGAGATGGACCGGGGCAAGAGCCCTTCAGAGGATCTCAAAGAGCTGGCCAAGATCGACTCGGACAAAGCCCGGGACCTCCATCTTCTTCTCTCGAGCATCTCTGCCCACAGGAAAGTGCCGCCGGA
>JAGQHH010000360.1 GCA_020431945.1 Cyanobacteria bacterium HKST-UBA02
AAAGCCAGCCTGAGCGCCCTGGAGAAGGCACATGCCATGGCCCCGGGCGAGGCCGACGTTGTTCTCGCCATGGCTGACTATTACCGGAATCAGGGCGCCACGCAGAAAGCAATCGCGGCTCTCAGAAATGGCACCGGAGACGGAAAGACAGTGGCTACGGTAGCCTTCGAGCTGGCTAAACTGCTCAGGGACGAAGGCAAAGAGCAGGAAGCCGGGCATTTCTTCGAGCTCTGTCTGCAAGACGGGATTGCGGGCCCCAAAGCCAGCGTCGCGAAACAAGCCCTGAAAGAGTTAAAGTAGGGAACAATAAAGTAGGGGATCAGCTCATGGTTACAAGCAAGACGGCAACCTTGAAATCGATCAACCCGGCCAATCTCGAAGTGCTGGGCGAAGTGCCGGTCATGCTCGAGGACGAGGTCAGGCAGACTGTCGAGAGAGCCCGTCTGGCGCAAGAAGACTGGCAGCTTCTCGATTTCGGCAAGCGTGCCGCTCTGGTCCTCAAATTGAGAAGGTTGATCTCCAGACAATCGAAAGAAATCGCCGAGTTGATCAGTAATGAAGTCGGCAAGCCCATCGGCGAAGCTTTCTCGGCTGAGATAAACGGCACCCTCGACACCTGTGTCTGGCTGGCAGACAATACCGAACGCCTGCTCAAAGATCAGATGATCGCCATGACCAATCCCATGCTCTCGAGCAAACAGTCGGTGATCGCCTTCGAGCCCCTGGGCGTTATCGGAATCATATCGCCCTGGAACTATCCTTTCTCGATTCCGATGATGGCAGCTCTCATGTCGGTCATGGTGGGCAATACCGTAGTCCTCAAGCCATCGGAGAAGTCTTCCCTGATCGGGATCAAGATTGGCGATCTCTTCAAAGAAGCCGGCTTCCCTGAAGGAGTGATGAGCGTGGTCACCGGCGATCGGGAGACCGGCAGATATCTATCCGAATCCGGGCTGGCCCGGGTGATCTTCACAGGCTCGGTGGACGGTGGTCGCAAAGTCATGGAGCAAGCCGCCGCCAGCATCACCCCGGTGTCTCTGGAGCTGGGAGGCAAGGACGCCGCCATCGTGCTGCCCAGCGCTCCTGTGAAATGGACGGCCCAGGGCATCGCCTGGGGAGCATTCACCAATGCAGGCCAGGCCTGCGCATCTATTGAGCGCCTCTTCATTTTGAAAAGCAAGAAGACAGACCAGTTTCTCAACGAGCTCCTGGCTGTGACCCGCAATCTGAAAGTCGGCCCGGCAAGCGACCCCACGGTGGACATCGGTCCGGTCATAGACCAGACACAGCTCGACAAAATCGTCTCGCACGTGGAGCAGGCCAGAGAAGCCGGTGCCACCATACTGACCGGCGGCAGCCGTATCGAGGACATGGGCGGTTATTTCTTCCAGCCCACCATTATCACCGACGTCAATCCTTCCATGGCGGTGATGCAGGAAGAGACTTTCGGGCCGGTACTGCCGGTGATGGTAGTCGAATCCGAGGACGAAGTGGTGGACCTGGTCAACAATTGCCAGTACGGGCTCACTGCCTCGATTTGGGGAAAGAATCTCAAACGGGCCGAGAACATCGCCAGGGATCTGGACGTCGGGACGGTCTTCATCAATGACTGTCTCTTCTCCCACGCCGCCCCCCAGCTCCCCTGGGGAGGCATCAAGAAGAGCGGCTTCGGCAGGACTCATTCACACTTCGGTCTGCTCGACCTGGTCAATATCAAGCATATAAGTATTGACGCTGCCGGTGGTGCTACCCGGCTCTGGTGGTATCCCTACGGACCGGCCAGAACGAAGACCATCGAAGGCGGTATCCAGCTCTTCCACGGGAGCTTTCCATTCGGCAAGCTCTCGGGCATGTGCAAATTCGTCGGCAATATTCTCAGGAATCCGAAGAAACCCTGATCCGAGTTATTCAAGTAAGTCTGGCTGCCGGAGCGGGCTTCTGCGCCGAGAATATCTCGGTCATGATCCGGCAGGCTTTCTCGCAATCTTCTTTCGTGGTGAACCGTCCTGCCGAGATACGCACCGAGCCCTTGAGCATATTGCAGGGAATGGCGAGAGCAGTGAGCACGTGGGAAGGCTCGATGATACCTTTGTGACAGGCGGAAGCGCTAGACACGCAAATTCCTTTCAGATCGAGCTGCATGACCAGAGCTTCGCCCTCGGCATTAGCCACCGCCACACTGACATGACCGGGGAGCCGCTTATCGAGATCCCTGGGTCCGGTCAGGGTGACGCCTTCTATAGGCTCGAGATGAGCGATGAGCATTTCCTGAAGACTCTTCAGCCTGGCGATGTTCTCCTCGAGCTCTTCTCCCGCCAGTCTAGCTGCGGTTCCCAGGGCGACTATATTGGGCAGTCCTTCGGTGCCGGGTAGAAGGCCTTTCTCCTGACCGCCACCGAATGTGATGGGCATGATATTGACGCCTTTTTTGAGATAGAGCGCACCAACACCCTTGGGTGCATGGAATTTGTGCCCCGAGATTGAAAGCGCCGACACACCCATGGCACCGACATCCAGTTTTACTTTCCCGGCAGCCTGGATGGCATCTGTGTGAAAGAAGATCTCACTGCCATGCTTCTCGGAAGCTCTCTTGATCGCTGCGCCCATCTCTTCGATGGGTTGAAGAGAGCCCACTTCATTGTTAGCCAGCATGATCGAGACGATACTGGTCTTCTCGGTGATGGCGCTTTCGAGATCCGCCACCTTCACCAGTCCCTGAGAATCTACCGGAAGACAGGTGACCTTCCAGCCCTGCGACTCCAGATAACGGGCAGGACCGATTACCGAAGGATGCTCGATACTGGTGGTGATCAGATGCCGCCCCCGGTCATTGGCTTCGATAAATCGCGCCCGACCCAGAATGGCGGCATTATTGCTCATGGTGCCGCAGGAGGAGAAATAGATCTCGGTAGGCGAGCATCCGAGAAGCCCGGCGACATTCTGACGCGCCATGGCCACAGCCTTGTAGGAATCGCGTCCGAGCGAATGGATCGAAGAGGGATTGCCGAAATGATCGTTCAGATATTCCAGCATCGCCTCGACTACTTCCGGCCGAACTCTCGTCGTGGCGCTGTTATCAAGATAGATCGTCATAATAGCCGAAATGGTAGCATGAAAAACTCTAGACAACAGGTGTCATGCTGTTGGGAAAATCGTGATCATTCGACTAGTCATTCTGATTGCCCTGGCGGCTCTGGGTCTGCTTCTCAACATTTGCATCGGCGATGTCAGGATCGATCCGCTCCTGGCCCTGCAAAGCGTGTTCGCCCCGAATTCGCTGCCGGAGAGCTGCTCCACCAGCCTCGATATCATCTGGCAGATCAGGCTCCCCCGGCTGCTCACCGCCGCCACCGTGGGAGCGGCTCTGGCTGTTTCTGGTTATGTGCTCCAGGCCCTCTCCCGTAACTATCTGGCCGACCCTTACCTCACAGGAGTGTCCAGCGGCGCCGGCGTTACCGTCGCCCTGGGGCTTACTTTCGGGCTCTCTTTCAGCATGGTGCCCCTGGCTGCTTTCGCCGGCGGACTGGCCGCCTCGATTGTCGTCGCCTTTCTGTCCCGCAACCCGACAGGGCTGAGCATGACTCGAATGCTCCTGTCCGGAGTCGCCCTCTCCACCATCTGCAGCGGCCTGATCACATTGATCATCACCAATGGCGGCAACCCGGTCCAGTCCCAGGGGATCTTCTTCTGGCTCGCCGGGGGCATCGGCGGCAGGACCTGGGACGAGCTGATCCCGGCAGCTACCTATACCGTGGTGGGATGTCTGGTAGCTCTGGTGCTCTCCAAGCAAATCCGTCTCCTGTCCCTGGGCACCCAGCAGGCTCGCTCCCTGGGTGTCAATGTCGAGCTGGTGCAGATGCTGCTTCTGGCAGTGGCAGTGCTGATGTGCGGAGCAGCAGTCTCGGTAAGCGGCTTAGTGGGATTCGTCGGCCTCATGGCTCCTCATCTCTCCCGGCGTCTCTATGGCCGGGACGAGCGAGTCCATCTCATTTGCGCTGCCCTTCTGGGGATCGCCCTGGTGGAGATGAGCGATCTGGCAGCACGATCCATGGTGCCGGGCCAGGAGCTTCCCCTGGGCACGCTCCTTTCCCTCATCGGCGGGCCTTTCTTCCTCTGGCTCGTCTCGCGCCAGACAGGCGAGGAGCTGGTCTGAAATGAGCCCGGAGAAATTCTCGCTGGAAGATGTCTCCACCGGTTATCGCCCTGACGAGCCGGTTCTCTCCGGGATCAATCTGGATATCGAAAAGGGATCGATAACCGCCATCGCCGGACCCAACGGTAGTGGCAAGTCCACCCTGCTCAAAACTCTGGCCCGGCAGATCAAGCCCTTCCAGGGAAGAGTCAGCCTGGGGGGAGCCGACATCTGGTCGCTGGATCCGGCTCAATTCGCCCGGCGTTGCGCTTATGTTCCCCAGACTTTCAATAGCAATACCAACCTGACTGTGAGAGAGCTGGTGGCTCTGGGACGCAATCCGCACCAGAACTGGTGGTCCTGGTCGGCCTCGGAGGAAGATCGGGCATCAACGAAAGAAGCCCTGGAGCGCGCCGGTCTTGCCGGTCTGGAGCACCGTTATCTGGCCACTCTCTCCGGTGGCGAGCGCCAGCGCGCTCAGATCGCCGTGGCACTTTCCCAGGAAAGCGACTTCATTCTTCTCGATGAGCCAATCAGCCATCTCGATTTCAAATACCAGCGCTCCATCGTCAAGCTCATCGAGCGACTGAGGGAAGACGGCAAAGGCATCGCGGTCATCCTTCACGATCTGAATGTGATCGACAGCATGGCGGATCAGGTAGCCCTGATTTCAAAAAGCGATAACGGGCCCGGCCGCCTGGTTGCGGTGGGCACGAGCAGAGAGATCCTCACCAGCTCACGGATCGAAGAAGTCTTCGAGGTAACGATAGCCACGGTTGCCGATGAGAATACCGGCAAACGACTCTTTCACATCCTCTGAGGCTGTTCTAAAGAGATGATTTATCGTCCGTAATATGGACGGACGCCGGGATGCTTACCCTTCAATATGGCGACGCCTTCCAGCACGTTTCGAACAGCCCCCGAGCCGACAAGGATATCCTCGGCAGACATATTGCCGCCGGACCGACGATTCCCGCCCTGACCGCGACGGCTGGCGCCTGAACCGACCACAGTCTCGTCTCTCGAAACTGCGCCGCCCGGGAAGATGACATCGCTCGATCCCTGATAGACGTCCTGACCGCCGGCATAGATGTGTGTATTGTTGCCACCATTCCAGCCGCCGTTCCAACCACCGGTCTGCCAGCGCGGATCCCAACCACTGTAATTGCCGTCGTAGCTACCGTTCCAGAGCGGACCCCGGTTGCCACCGAAAACGCTGCCGAAGATATCAGCGCCCATGAAATTGCCACCAGGCACCTGGCGGCCTTTCATGATCGCAATCGCTTCCAGGATATTGCGTGCCGCCCCCGAATAGATGAGGAGATCCTCCGCGGACATACCCCTTGTGGGATCGCCGTCTCTGGACCCGTCTCTGGACCAGCCGTCATCCACGGGCCGGCCGTCCTGACCGATGACAGTCTCGCTGTGGTGAGTGCTACCGCCTGGGAAATAGATATCGGAATTGGAGTCACGGAGGACCGGTCCGCTGCCATTGTTGAATCCCCAGTCTCCGTTGGGACGAGTCTGCCAGCGCGGGCTGCCGGGCACAGGAATCTGGCGAAAAATGTCGCCATTCCCGAAACATCCTTGATTGCCGCCGGAGAAAATGTATGGCTGGTTGCCGACCCTATACTGTTGCCCGCCGCCAAGAACGGCCGCGGTGCAGAGCTCCATGGCGAAGCGGTTGCCCCGGTTGGCTTCTCTCAGGGCGAGGGTGAATGGATCGGCAGGCGGTGCAGGTTGACCGTACTTGCGGGCGTACATCTGGAGCGTGGTTCGATCCAGACCGCTATTGTTGTAGTTGTCCACCGGTGAAGGCAGGGCGTCCCGGGTTGCGAAGTCCCTGGGGACATCGTTTCTGCCGGGGATCTCGTTCCAGTTCTGTCTGTAGAAGTTAGGATCCGACGCCTCTCTCTGAAGCGGACAGCCATCGTTACTGCTGCCTGATCCCTGACGGCATTTATTCGGATCGTCAAAGCCCTTGTCGCCCATCTATGTCTCTCCTGAAATGGCTCGCGCCATTTTTTTCCATCCACACACACTTCTATACTTACTTTTCGATTCCTGGACTGTCAATGGGAATTCTCCCATGGGCGCCCCGAAAGCCTGACTCCACCTTATGTTATGCCCGGCGGAGCGGTATTCTAGTCATGGAATGGTCGATTAGTGCCTGTTTTCAGAGACCGAAATAGGCCATGAGCCTGGGCAGGAAAATCACCGCTCCGGTAGCGACGGCGGTGAGAGAAGCGACGAGAACCGCTGCGGCTGCGGTATCTTTGGCGCAACGGGCGGCATAGCGGTACTGTCCGTCGGCGGAGATGTCCACCAGATGCTCCAGGGCAGTGTTGATGTACTCCATCGAGATCACCAGACCCATCACCCCGATCAGTGCCAGCCAGGAATAAGGCTCGATCTTGAGCGCTGTTCCGAGAATCACCACCGCCACACAGGCGAGAAAATGAATCTTGAGATTGCGCTGGCTCCTGAGACCGACATAAACGCCGTGAAAAGCATGATAAAAGGACTCGAAAAGGCTCGATGTCTTCCCGGTCTTGCGCTGCCAGGCAAAAGGAATGAAGCTTTTACGGCTGACTACGTCGAAATTGCCTCTTTCGGACTTTTCCGGTTTGAGAGCCGCCGACCCGTCGAGCATGCGTTTACGCTCTTTCTCGGTGGTGCTGCGATGTTTTCCTCTGCGCAACGAAATATTCCTCGATCTCCCCGGGTCCTCTTCTAATGATGCCTGTATCCGCTCGATTCTGCCCCATTAAAGATCTAATCCACTTTACATGCCTTATTAATGATACTCCCTATTCCCTCTTATAGCCCAGATCCGCCAGAACCCTGCTCTGACGCCCGAACATCTCGATCTCGTCTTGCTTGTGCTCATGATCGAAACCGAGCACATGGAGGACACCATGGGTGATCAGAAATGCCAGTTCACGCTCGAAACTGTGTCCGTATTCGCGGCTCTGCTCCAGGGCGCGGTCGAGAGAAACGATGATCTCCCCGACTTCATAAGGCAGGGGCTCGTCAGGAGGCTCCAGGTCCATGGGGAAGGAAAGAACATCGGTGGCGCTGTCCTTCTGGCGCCACTGCCGGTTCAATTCCCTGATTTTCGAATCACTTACGAAAACCAGGCTGAACTGTCCGCGTCCCTCGAGGGCCTCGACGATTTCGTCATCCAGCCAATCGGGAGGGGACTCGGCAAGATCGGCCAGGACCCCCCGGACAATCCGGTCCGCCATGAGCTTGACCTCGCCGGGATCTACCTTGTGCTTTCGCTGACGGTTGGACAATGTAACTGTTGGAGACATAATCGCTCACCATATGGGACTTTTGGTTGGCCGGACCCGGCACCCGTGCTAGTATATCCCCCTAGAGTCCATGGCCTGATGATAAAGACAAGGTGCACCGAGCTTACCCGGTGCGCAGAACGACTATGGTTGTGGCAGCAGGTATAAATTGACCGTCAAGTCCAGACAAGAAGAGATCATAAGCAAAATCGAAGCCCTGGCCGGGCCCGTTGCCGAGACTCATGGACTGGTCCTTGTTCTGATTCGCTTTACCAACCAGGGCAAGCGGCGCATCCTCGAAATCACTCTGCATCGCCCGAAAGGAAGGGTGAGCCTGGACGACTGCGAAGCGGTGAGCCGCGAGCTCGAGACCAGGCTCGACGAGCTGGCCGAGGCCGGAGAGCCGCTGATCGAAGGAGCTTACAGCCTCCAGGTCCAGAGCCCCGGGATCGATCGCAAGCTGGTGAGCGACCAGGACATCGCCCTTTTCAAAGGCGAACGGGTAGAGGTCCGGGTCAAGAAAGCCATCGACGGACTGGGAACCGTCTTTACAGGTGTTCTCGCTGGCTTCGACAGCGAGCTTGGAATCACAATCGCTGCCCCGGTGACGGCAGCGACGGGAGGATCTTCTCGAAAGAAAAAGAAGAGTGACACGGAGGCCCATCAGGCCCCGGAAGAGATCCGCCTGGCAAAAGAGAGCCTCGAGTCATTGAGGCTCAGTCCCGAAATTACAACTGAAACTACAACTGAATAAAGCCAACGGAGGAAAAGCCGTGATCAAGATTGGTGACAAACTACTGGAAGCAGCCGAAGAGCTCGAGCGGGAGAGGAATATTCCCCAGGAGGAATTCATCTCATACGTTTGCGATGCGATCGTGGCGGCCTACAAGAAAAAGGTACCGGATCACGATGTCGAGGGAGTTCGCGCTATTTTCGACACCGAAACCGGCGAGATCGGAATCTTCGCTCCTAAAGAAGTAGTGGATGAGGTCAGCAACGACTATCACGAGATAAGCCTCGAAGAAGCCCGGGATCTCATTCCCGACGTCGCCGTGGGCGAGGTCCTCGAGATCGAGGTTACCCCACAGGACTTCTCCGAATTCGGACGAATCGCCGCTCAGACCGCCAAACAGCTGATCACCCAGAGATTGAGAGAAGCTGAGAAAGAACTTATCAAGAAAGAGTTCGAGGCTCGCAAAGGCACCTGCACCACAGGTCAGATCGAGCGTATCGAAGTTATGAGCAACACTCGCAATAACGTCATCGTCAACCTCGGCAGAGTGGAAGGCTGTATGCCCACCCGCGAGCAGCTTCCCGGCGAGACCTATCGAGTCGGCAACCGTGTCCGGGTCTATGTGCTCGAGCTGCGTGAATCGGGGCGGGTGCCTCAGATCATCGTCTCCCAGGCGCACCCGGAGCTG
Source organism: Cyanobacteria bacterium HKST-UBA02 (assembly GCA_020431945.1). The sequence goes on from JAGQHH010000360.1 coordinate 8,850, forward strand.
GTACGCGAGCTCTTCGAGCTCTATGTGCCCGAAATCGAGGATGGCACCGTCGAGATCAAATCCATCGCCCGGGAAGCCGGCTATCGCACCAAGATTGCCGTGCACTCCGAAGATGCCGATGTCGACCCGGTCGGCGCCTGTATCGGTACCCGGGGCGTGCGTATCCAGAACGTCGTCGCCGAGCTCCGTAACGAGAAAATTGATGTAATCCGTTTCTCGTCAGATCCGGTCGACTATATCTCCAACGCCCTCAGCCCGGCGAGAATCACCACAGTGGCTCTCTATGACGATACTCCGGAGATGGGAGGCAAGCGTGCCGAAGTGATCGTCCCTGACGATCAGCTCTCTCTGGCTATCGGTCGCGGCGGACAGAACGTCCGGCTGGCAGCCAAACTCACCCAGTGGAAGATCGACATCAAGTCCGAGAGCCAGGCGGGCGGCTCGTTCCGCAACCTGAACCAGACCCTCGAGGATCTAGGCGCGTCGACATAAAAGAAAAATTGAGCACCGGCCCGACACGAGTTTGCTTCAGTTGCAGGGCTGCAAAGCCTCGCACCGACTTGATCCGCCTCACGGTAGATTTCAAGACCGGCGAAGTTCTTCTCAACCTCGACAACAAAAAACTCCAGGGCCGGTCAGCTTATCTTTGCAAAAACGAGAAATGCGCAAAAGCTCTGAGCAAGACCGGTCGCCTTCAATACGCTCTGGCCGGGCGCCCCGGCAAGGATGGTGCCCGGCGACAGGTGAAAATGCCGCTTGAGTCACAACTTATCAAGGCAATAGCCGATCTTTGCGCAGATCCAGACAAAACATGCCAAAATACAACAAGCAAAAGAGATGGTAAATAGGTAGTTTATGGAAGATCGCGTCCGAATCTACGAACTGGCCCGCCAGATGAATCTCCCCAACCAGGAGCTCATCACGATGTTCCGGGAGCTGGGATACGACGTCAAGAGCCACTCGAGCACTGTCGACAGCAATGCTGTCGGATTGCTCATCGCCAGGATGAACAAGAAAGACGAAGATCCTAAAGCCGCCAAAGCAGCCAAGCCCGCTGCAAAAACAGCATCGAAAGTGCCACCACCTCCTCCGGAGAAGAAGAAAGTAAAACCTCGAGTACTATCCCGTTATCGTAAAGCCGATCTCGAAGAGGCTGCCACCGCCGAAGCAGGCGTGGAGCCTGGTTCGCCCAATGCTCTCAGCCCCGGTCTGCCGGCCAGCGGCCCGGCACCGCTTCCGGCATCGCATATCTCTTCCACTCCCCGGGTCCCGCGCCCGCCGGTTCGCACCGATGCCGAACCGGAGACCGCTGCCCAGGCTCCGCAACAAGCGGCTCCGCCCAAACAGACGACCGCGCCCGCAGTAGCCGCCACACCGGTGGAGCCGGCAGAGAAGCCGCAACCGACGCCGGTGAAAGCCAAAACTGTAACGCCACCGCCGGTGGAGGAAGCACCGGCCGAGCCGGAGAGCGCCGAAAGCGAGACCGAAAGCGCCCAGCGCGAGGTCAAGCCCACCGGAGACGAGTGGTCCGACAGCTCCAAGTATGGTCCCCGGGCCATCCGCAACCTGGACAAGCATTTTCATGAGAAGCAAAAGCAAGAGCGCAAGCGTGTCAAAGAAGTCGAAGAAGAAGAAGAAGAAGAAGACTATTTCGAAGACGATGACACCGGCGTCGATACCAATGACGAAGAGTCCGCGCCGGCTGACAGTGAAGATTCCGAAGGCGATGCCAACGGCAATCAGCGCAAGGCGGTGAGACCGATGTCACCCTCGGTGCCTATCAGAGTAGCGGCTCCTTCCATGCGTGCCACGCCGCCTCGCCCGCCCAAACCACGTCATTCCCACGGCACCAGACACCATAAGAAAGAAGGGGGCGAAGAAAAAGTCCACAAGCAGTCCCCGGGCCCGGTGGACGTTCCCAAGATCGTAGCTCTCACCACCAATGTCACGGTGCAGGAGCTCTCCGAGAAGATGCGCCTGGACGCCACCGAAATCATCATGAATCTCTTCACCAAGGGCATCATGCGGACCGTCAACCAGGTGGTCGAGCTCGAGACCGCAATCGAGCTGGCTCTGGAGATGGGCTACGAAGTTCTGGACCGCGAAGATGCCAAACGCGAAGAGAAAGAGAAGGAAAAGCAAGAGAAAGCCGCCCGGGCTGCCGAAGCCAAGGAAGACGAGGCGAATCTCATAAACCGCCCGCCGGTGGTCACCATCATGGGTCACGTCGACCACGGCAAGACCAGTCTTCTCGACGCCATTCGCCAGACCAAGTTCAAGATCACCGACGAAGAAGCCGGCGGCATCACCCAGCAC
>JAGQHH010000361.1 GCA_020431945.1 Cyanobacteria bacterium HKST-UBA02
TATATGAGCCCGGAACAGTGTCAGGGAGAAGTAGTTTGCGAAAGTTCTGATCTGTATTCTCTTGGATGCGTACTTTATGAAGCGCTATCAGGTCACCCCCCATATTCTGGCTCAAACTCATTTCAAGTTATGACGGCGCATGTTTCAGGCACCATTCCGACAATTGAAAGGAGCGACGTATTGAGCGGTCTCAGGGTAGTTGTTGATACATGTCTTCAGAAGTCGCCCGGGGACAGGTATAGAGACGCTGATTCTTTAATCGAAGATCTCAATCTCGTACTTCATGGTGAAAGACTTCGCCACGCGCAATCTTCGGGACAACGTAAATTAGCTTCGATTCGGGAAAAGCTAAAAGAGGGAGTCAGTCCATCATGTTGCATAGGTGCGTTTGTCGTCTGTCTAGTTCTTGTTCTGGTCACTGTTTGCAATACTATCCCTACCACAAGAGGCTTCGAACCCACACAGATGCCTCATGCTGAGGCACCGTTAATCGTTATTGAAAAGCCTGAAGTCAAACGGCCAACTGTCTCGAAACCAGAATTACCCAAGGCGACTGTCTTTGAGTCTCGGCACTTAGCACTTTGGGACAACGCAGCTCGAATGCCACCATGGTAACGTCCATAGTAAGGCCGCTTCTCAAAGATAGAAACAAGGAAATTGTTTTCAGGGCTGTTGAGGTGCTCGCGAAAATCGGCCCGGGCGCTGAGTCAGCGGTACCTGATTTGATAGTGCTGTTGAACTCTGATTCCTCTGACAATAACTGGGTAATTCGTGCTCTTGGAGCTATCGGTCCGGCAGCCAGTAGCTCGGTACCTGCCATAGAGGATGCAGTGGAGAGAACTCGCTATCCTGATCGCCAACAGATGGAGATAACTGCCAGGACCGCCATAAAGAGCATAAATAGGCTAAGTCATAAATACAGCCCTCTTCTTGCAAAGTAGGAGGCAAGCCAAATAGTAGCCCGATTCGTTGATGTTTCTTTATCCTCTCTCCGGTGACGGATGGCTTTCAGGTTTTTGTATATTGGGAATAGAGGACTCATCGTTTTCATCCCAACCTCTAGGAACACAGCGACATGCAGTCAAAGTCTACTCTGGAACTAGTGCTCGAGAGATTGGAGATCCTCCCCGACGATTTCATAACTGATTCCGCCCATCTTCGAATGGACATGCTCTTTCTGCTTACGAGAATTGGTCTTGAGCCGAATCTGGTCCTGCCTCATCTCAAGCGCAAAGCATTCCTCAACATGGGCGAATCTCTTGTCACACCCTGGGGTCTGCAGTTCTTAGACGAGGAGAACAATGTTCGGGTTGTAATGAAAAGGATTGTACCCTTGCTGACCAGTGGGAGGCATGACTATTTCATCCGCCAAGCAAAGGTGAAGGAACAGCTGATCAGGCTGGCTCAGAGAATATCCGAAGCAACATGTGATAGCCAGGGCAGCAAGCAGACAAAGTTGCTGGCGCTCGAAAAGATCAATGATTGTCTGAAGGGTGATTCAGTTGAACGGCGCCTGCCAATAATCGAAGCAGCAGTGCTGGCGTCGAGTGAATGTTCAGGAATTAAGGAGAATCGGAGCCTGCATTTCGATCTGGAAGAAGCACGAAGATATATCGAGCGTCGAAGCCGAGTGGAAGCCGGAAAAAGCAGGGTGGATATCCTCGAAAACCGGCTGGATCGTCTTTTTGCAAGCAGGGATGAATACTCTGAATTAGATGAATTCTGTGATGCTCTGATTGAAAGCGATCTGTCGAGCATTGAGAAAGTAAATCGCCTCCTCAAGAGGCTGACCCTCCTGATTCCGCGGGACCTCTATCGACCAGCAAGAACGGCAGCCAGAGTCGCCTGTACCGTTTTGACCGAGTCAGGTAATTCAGGCTCGGAGACACACAGAGACATACTGAACAGGCTGGCCCACATCGAGATGGAGATGGGTCAATTAGAAGCGGCAGCGGACATTCTGCATGAGGCATGCCGGATAGAGCTCTCGCCTGAGAACCTAGTCATCACGGATAGCCTTTATATGGAGGGCAGGCTGGCTCTCCTTAAAGGGGCGGCGGAGATCGCGATCGAAAAACTGAGTCTTGTGAGAGTCCCGGATGACTATCCGAGCTATGCGCCGCCTCGGTACGGGAGACTCAAGATCTTCCAGGCCTACGCGCTCCTTAGTCTGCAACAGTTCGACTGCGCCGTTGATACTCTGCTGGGATCCACCGTCAAGCAAGACGCCTCTGAATATCCGGAATACCAGACACTTCTTTCACTTAGCCTCTACAAGGCTGGGAGACCCGCCGAGGCAAAGGCATCCCTGAAAGAGGCGGAAAAGATTTGTCTGCAAACTTCTCGAGATGCGGCTGCCATGCGACCCATAAAGCCGGCTGTGCGCTACGCCGAGTCTCCTATCTCTTATTCCTGCTCCCTGATTAACAAGGGAGACCTTTACGCCCTTATGGGCAATAATCTACGCGCCAACAGGCTCTATTGCGCAGCAAAGCTTCTACTGGAGCACAGTGATCTGGAAGGTTCCGTCTATTATCACAGTCTGGACGAGAGGATCAAAAATACCGAAAGTTTTGACTTGAGTGAAGAGAGATTTGAAGCTCAGCTTGCTGTCATCAGGGAGCAATTACTGGAGAATGCTGATTATTGCAGGCTGTATCAGCATAAGCTCAGCCGAATCTCAGGAATGGTGGCAAATAGAGTGAAAATGGCGGAAGCGGAAAGCAAGTTGGAGAATGCAGCCCGGGAAAGAAACACCGATCCCGAAAGTTACCTTCGCAGCTTAAACGACCTTTCGCGCATATACTCATCGACTCATGATCGTCTGAAGATAGTCAATCCTGATCATCTAGCCAGGGGAAGGGAGCTTCTAATTCAATTCGTCAATTTTTTTATTGAGTCCGGTGGCAGAGGTGCTGTCTGGATAGAAAGGCTGGCTCAGGAGATCATACGCGCTCTTTCAGTCGTAGAGTATTTTGTATCCGAGGAGCAATTCGAGGTCTACTTCAGGCAGGTCATATATATATTGGAAGCGTCCGAGCTTGAAGACCAGGATTGGCGAGAGTGTCTGACAAACATGGTCACCGGAACCTACGACGATGGCGACGCGAATGACTATGGAGTCGATATTGTTGGAGGCAGAAGCCGCCAGTCTCGTGATCGTCTTGCTGCGCTGTGGCTGGAGGAGGCGGAGAGGTTCCACGGAAAGCACTCGTCAAAGCTCCTCGAGATATCTTCTACCCTGGGTGCTAATAGCTAAATCGTCTTCTTCTAGGAGGAGAAAGTGTTGGCGTTGAGCCCCTCCTTCTGGCAAAATTCAGCCTGGCAATGGCGCTGCGCCAGAAGTTCTCCTTCGGCTGGTCTCGCTTGCTCGCTCGGTCCATTTCGGGCTCCGCCTACGGTGCCCTCTCATGAAAAACCAGCTCCAGTTTGGCCAGCTCTTCTTGTAAATGTGATCAGCTTGAGCGTCATTCAATTTTTCTTCGTTTTATGAGGTTTCGCGTCGCCTTATCAAGAATAAGCTGTGACCAATGAACACGATAGAGTCCGTATTCGACCGCCCGCAGCAGTGTATCTGTTACGGGACGATTGAAGAGAACGGATGCGTCAAGAACAGCTGGAAAAACTGCCAAGCGATTTACTCCTCATCGTAAAGGCCGGCTTCCTGTGCCATCTGCGTAAGTTTCTTTAGCGCCTTTCGACGATCCTTGTCGCGCTTGTGTTTGTACTCCATCAGATCTTCGAATCGAATGCGTCGATGTGTGCCTACGCGCTCGAAGCTGATGGCTCCTTCTTCTAGAACTTTGATGAGATGCGGCCTGGATACATTGAGCAAGTCCGCTGCTTCCTGCGTTGTGAGAAGGTGTCCAACCGGAACGATTGACACTGCCATGTCTGCTGCGAGAAGCGGAACGACCTGTTCGAGGACGCGATAAAGAGGCTCAGGGATTGGGATTTCTTGCCCCTCCGGACCTATCAGGCGTGCTTGTTTGATGGCATGCAACGCCTTTCCAAAGGCCTGCACAGCTGCCGCCTCCTCTCTTTCCGCGTAGATTGGTTCTCTTATTACATTTGGCTGAGCCATATTCTTTTATTCCCGGCAAGCAGTCGCAATAAATGATTCTATTCGAAATAATCGAAACCGTCAAGTCCTGTGGCAAGTTAGAGAGCGGTTAACGTGATTGCCGGTTCGACTAAATAGAATATCGCGCGGCTTTCCACTCTTCTTTGGTATGACTATAATGTCGTCGATCTCCAAAACTCACACTTCGGATGTTTCTGTTAGAAAGCAAACACCCGAAGTCGCCATCGACAATGTTAGTAGTACCCATAATGATAATGCTCATCAGCTCAGGCAAACTCTGTATAGGATGAAGCGACTCGAGGTTTCCACAATCATTTAGGACCAGCCACTTTAAGTTGATCAGATTTCTAAGCGAAGAGAGATCTCTGAGTCCAGTTTTGTGGAGGTCAAGCTGCTTCAGAGCAGTGGCAGAAAGAAGAGCATCGGCTTTCTTGAGTCGAAGATTGCCAAGGTCGAGGGACTCTAGCTTGAGTAATTTTTCGAGTCCGCGCAGGTCCTTTAAGGCACCACCGATAATGCGCAGACTTGTCAATTTTTCCAAACTGCAGAGAGACGTCAAATCGGTACCCGAGAAGTCGCCCAGGCTCAGCTCCTCCAGTTCCCGGCATTTGAGAATGGAGCTTACCTCTTCCGACCATATAGCGGTAATTTCCTTCAATGGCAGGTGACTGAGATTCAACGTTCCACCGATACCGACACCAATATGCAAAAATTTCAAAGACGAAAGCGTCTCGATGGGCGCCGGATCCGGGAGAAAGCGGCAACCCGGGTGAACAGTCAGGTGCTCGATTCCGGAGTCGCGAAGGAACTCGAGCCCGGACTCAGGAAGGGAATTGAGCACGAGCTGCTTTGGGTCACTCTGGGTGATTACTTTTTTCAGGTCCGTGGAGCAAGGTCGATTGACTATTAGACGGGTCCCAAATTCGCCTTCGCCGAGATAGTAATCTTTCGAGGATGCCATCATAAATCTGTCCTGCTGTGATTCATGTGGTTATCTATCGAAATTCGAAATCAAATATTTGGGCGAGGTGGGACTTGAACCCACATAGTATTGCTACCACTAGATCCTAAGTCTAGCGCGTCTGCCAATTCCGCCACTCGCCCGAGTGGAAAATTCCCCTGTCTGGGGATACCCCAGAATACCACAGGACCGGTTTGCCTCGATCCTCACCTGGCCTCCACCGCTACCGAGACCACCCCGACGAAGTCTTTTATCAGCTCGAGCATTTGTGCTCGGGTCGCTTTAGACGGGACGAACTCGCAGGCGATCAGGCGGCTTCCCCGTTTCAAATAGAGAACAAACTCCGTTACATTCCCCTTGTCAGGGTAGGCTATCTCTTGCAGAAACAGCTCTTCGCCTTCCGGTGCTCCGGGCAAGCCGATCTCCCGCCACTGGGCGCCCGCGTCCGCGAAGATCTTCTGGTAGAGGGCACCCGCGGCATCGGCCAGGGACGTGTCGCTGGGAGCGAGCTCCGCCAGGTGGATCGTGCAGGTCGTCTGCTTGCCTTTTCCTGGCTTGGTGCCCCTGGGCAACAGTGCTGCCGGGATTGTCGGCTTGATGTTCTCGGTCAGGTCTACATACCAGCCATGGCGTTTGGGCAGTGCGGTGAATTTCATGACTTCGTTGTAGGGAAGCCTGTTGACCTCCAGGTCTATATTCGCTCCTGTTTCCGAAGTCGACGAGGTGAAGGTCTTTTGACCGTCCTCCGGCTCTGTGGATGTATCTGCAGCTTGTGTCTGGTCGGTGTCGGAGCCCGTTGCTGCTCCCGTCTCGGTTCCGGTGTCTCCCGCGCCGGTTTGTCCGCCCGCATCGCTCGTGTCGCCAGTTCCGCTGGCTTCGCCCCCGCTCTCGAACGATTTGTTGCCGGAGCCTTCTTCGGTGCTGCCTTCTTCAGTGGTGCCTTCTTCGCCACCGGTTTTCGTATCGCTGCTGTCGGCATCACCTGTGGTGTCGGTCTTGTCCGGAATCACGAATTTCTTCTGGCTGTTCCACTGGTTGACACCATATATGAGACCGCCTGTTGCTGCTGCGAAAAGCGCCACGATTCCAATAACGGTGGCGGCGGTCTTGCCGAAGGAGCTGCCTCCCTTGTCTTTGCTGTGACGGCCTCGGCTGATACTGGTGTCCGGGCGCTTCTCGGTGGTATCGCTTTTGATGCTCGCTTGCTCGCCGCTTTCCAGGGGACTCTGGCTGGATGTGACTATCTGATGGCTGGCCGAGGAGAGCATGTGCGGAAGTTGCAGGGTGAGGTTGCCTACCCGGAGGATCTCGTCCCGAAATTCGGACATGCTCGCGTACCGGTCTTCGGGGTCCTTGCTCAGGGCTTTAGTGATGATCTCCTCGAATCCCGGGGGAAGCTGTACGTCCGGGGCCGCTTCCGAGAAGGGTTTCACCGGATCGTTGAGGTGACGCATGAGAGTGTCCATGGGCGAGTCGCCCCGGAAAGGCGGAACACCGAGCACCAGCTCGTGGAAGACGCAGGCTAGAGAGTAGATGTCGGATCGGGCGTCGATCTTCTCGCCGGAGCACTGCTCCGGGCTCATATAGAGCGGGCTGCCGAAGACTTCGCCGGAGGAGGTGAGCTTGTTGATGGTGGAGCCGTCCTGACCGAGCATCTTGGCGATGCCGAAGTCGAAGATGGTGAGCGACTCTGTGCCGTCGGGCTCCTGCCTGACTAGAAGATTACCGGGCTTGATGTCCCGGTGCACGACACCGCGGCTGTGCGAGTGGGCCAGGGCATCGCAAGCCTGGGCGAACAGAGGCAGGGCTCGTTCGGGGCTGAGGCGCTTCTCTGTCTTGAGTATCTCCGCCAGGGTCTCACCCTCGAGATAGTCCATGATCAGGTAGGGCGTGGCGTCGGGCAGGAGACCGAAGTCGAACACGGTGATGATGTTCTGGTGGCGCAGGGCGCTGACCGCTTTCGATTCTTGCTTGAAGCGCTCCAGGAGCTGCGGCACCGAGACCAGGTCCTGACGCAGCATCTTCACTGCTACCGTCCGGTCCATGAGGAGATGCTTCGCTTTGTAGACGACGCTCATGCCGCCCCGTCCGAGGAGCGACTCTATGTGATACTTCTCGGCGATAGTGGCGCCGATGAATTTGTCCGCTGCTTTGGGTTTTTTAGACTTCAGGGCCGTGCCATCCTTCGGGCAGACAGCAAGACCGGATGAGTCTTCATGTCCACATCTCGGACAGGTTTTGGTTGGAGCAGTTTTAGTCATCGACCCGATCCCTCAGCCATATTGTACTAGGACTTATTGTTTTACTGGGGACTTCGGGAACGCCCCGAACTTCGATCCGCAGGCCAGGCAGGCAGAAAGCGACTCTAGCTCCGAGACGGGCGGGTGAGGCAATTTTAATGAATCCCTGGAGCTAAGCAGGATAAGCCTCCGGAGATGCGCCCGGTTGCCAGCAGGGGGCGGTTCATATTTGCATATCAAGCGCCGATTTAATGAGCCGAATTGGATACAGTGGATATCTATCCGGCATGTGTCGGGATTTTTCCGGGAGCCAGCGCGTCAAATACCAGTTTCAGGGGAGTGGTTATGCAGTACGAGATTCTCTATCCGGGCAGCAATGCGATGATCTCAATCAAGCTCGATCCCGGTGAGCACGTTCAGGCAGAGGCGGGCGCGATGCTTTCGCGAACCGAGGCTATCGATGTGGAAGGCACCCTGGCGGGTGGCTTTGGACGTTCCATGAAGCGGGCCGTTCTTGG